>DATEUN010000059.1:0-20652 GCA_035283125.1 Anaerolineales bacterium | reverse complement strand
ACCAAGGACTGCAGTTCCTCCCAACCAAACCACCAAGCCAGTTGCGATGGCGCCCAAAACATCCACACTGGGACTAAACAAGGATGAAATTTTTGCAGTTGCCACTGCCCTTCCTAGCAGGTACTTATTAACATAATCGCGGAAGTTCTCATAGTTCAATTTCTGGCGAGAAAAAGCCTGAACCACACGGACACCATTGACATTTTCGGCAAGGACGGAATTAACCCAGGAGATGGCTGCCCGAACTTTTCGATACGCCAGACGGGAGGCACGGCGCAATAAAACGGTAATCAATACCATCACGGGAAGTACGCTGAATGTGAGCAGTGCAAGGCGAAGGTTCATTTCCAGCATGACAACTATGATGAGAGTCAGCGTGAAAATGTCACGAGCGATCGCCAAAACAGCCCAGGTGAAAAATTCGCGAAGGGTCTCAACATCGTTAATGGCGCGGGTAATAACTCTTCCGACAGAATAACGGCTAAAAAATCCGAGCGAGAGTTCCTGGATATGCTCGAACAGCTTTTTACGAAGATCGTAGATAATTGTCTGCCCAACCCACGCCATGATGTTGACGCGAAAATATGTACCAATCCACTGCATTACAGCCACAGCCAGGTAAATCAAAATCGTATTTCGCAATGCCAAGGCATCTCCAGCGATCAGTCCACTGTCAATTGCCACTTTTACAAGGT
This sequence comes from Anaerolineales bacterium, assembly GCA_035283125.1. Taxonomy (GTDB): domain Bacteria; phylum Chloroflexota; class Anaerolineae; order Anaerolineales; family Villigracilaceae; genus UBA12087. Next base: position 19,957 of record DATEUN010000059.1, on the reverse strand, counting down.
AAGGTCCTGCGACCGAAGCAGCGGATGCCACCAACATGAGAACAGCTGAAAGAAGCAACCTGCCAGTATAAGGCCGGGCAAAAGCAAGCAAACGGTTAATTGAATTGGTGTTGAGGTTGTGTTTGTAATGCTCTTCTGCCTCAATTACATAATCGGGTGGTACTATGGCATCAAAATTTTCGACTGCAATCAATTTGGGTTTTTTCATTGGTCGATGCCCCTTTCCAATGACGCAGAGTCACCTTGTGGATGAACAGGATCCTCCAGATGCGGGATTATTTCTGCAATATCGGAACCGGTCACCATCCAATTCTGCTGACTTAATTGAAGATCATGAATCTCCCTATACAGACCACCCTGCGCCAATAATTCCTCATGGCGACCCTTTTGGACAATGCAACCTTTATCCATGACAAGGATCATATCCGCGCGACGGACTGTTGCAAGCCTGTGTGCTATCACGAATGTCGTGCGACCTTCCATCAAGCGATCCAAAGCCTGCTGGATCAATTTTTCAGTATGGATATCCACGCTGGATGTTGAATCATCAAGAATAAGGATGCGCGGGTCCATCAGCAATGCGCGGGCAATGGCGATCCGCTGGCGCTGACCACCTGACAAGGTTACCCCCCTTTCACCCACCAATGTGTCGTAACCTTCTGAAAATTTCATGATGAATTCGTGAGCTTGAGCCGCCCGTGCAGCAGAAATAATCTCATCGTCTGCTGCACCAGGTTTTCCATAGCTGATGTTGGCACGGATGGAATCTGAAAAAAGAAGAGAGGATTGAAGGACGATACCAATCTGGCGACGGAGGGAAACAAGGTCAATATCACGAATGTCCACCCCATCGACAAGTATCGATCCTTCGGTCACGTCATAGAAACGAGGTACCAGGTTTACCAGAGAGGTCTTTCCTGAACCGGTCTGCCCGATAAGAGCAACTAATTGGTTGGGTTCAACCTCGAGGTTGATGTCATTAAGGGCGATCGATTTCTCATCCTGGTATTTCAGACAGACATTACGAAATGAAATCCTGCCACTTAAAGGACCCATGATCACAGCATCCCTGGGAGATTGGATCGCGATTTGGTGCTCGAGGATCTCGAGGACACGCTGCGCTCCCGCTTCGGATTCACCAATCGAATTAACCAACCAGGTCAGTTCATGGACTGGTGCGGACAACATAAGCAGGTAGGCATTGAAAGCAACCAACTCACCCACAGTCATCTTTCCCTGGAGAACAAGAGGACCACCAACAAGGAGAATCAAAATGGTACCCAGTGTTATCAGAAGATGGGTGGTCGGCATGACCTTTGACCATTCTGCAATGACTGTAAGCCTGGATTTGATATAGGCTTTATTAACATGATCAAAGCGATCTATCTCATGCGGTTCGCGAGCAAATGCCCGGATGACGTGTGCTCCAAGAATATTCTCCTGAAGTTGGGCGGAGAGATCTCCAAGATTGTTATCCACATCATAAAAAAGAAGGGTGATCCGTTTTCCAAAATCCGTGGTGAGAATCACCATTGGCAGCAGTGGAAGCAAAGCCACACCTGCCAGGACAGGATTCCGTAATACCAAGGCAGCAACCACCCCTATGGCAAGAGCAGCCAGACGAACGATCTGAACAAGACTATCGCCAGCAAAGGATTGAACTGAGCGGACATCTTCGATACAGCGATTGATCAACTGACCGGTTGTGGTGTGGTCGTGGTAGGTAAAAGGAAGATACTGGATGCGATCATACATTGCATTACGCAAATCATAACCAACATGAGCTCCAATCCATTCAGTGAGATAACGCTGACCGAGATTGAGCAATGCCACTACAACCCCAATGGCAAGCAAAATAAGCGCTGCACGGACCAGGTAGGGAGCCGCACCTGATCTCAATCCCTGATCAATGACACCCTGGATAATCGTGGGGACTACCAAGCTCAAGGCGGTAATGGAAAGGAGAATTAGTAAGTTGAGGAGAATCTGCCAGATGTATGGTTGGAGGTGGGAACGCAACCGAAAGAGATATTTCATTGGGGAACCACCTGATCATCGAATGATAAGTTCATAGCGTCAAGACCCTGCATAAAAGCTGCCCTTTGCTCCCTGTTCAACTTATCAAACCTGGCTGCCAGCCAGGTTTCAGCTTCGTCAAAAATATCCTGCATCACTTTTTGTCCTTGCGGAGTCAATGCCAATGGCACCTTCCGGCGATCACTTGGATCCTGTGAGCGGACCACCAGCCCTCGTTTTACAAGGGTATCCACCACCTTGCTGACCGATGGCAATCCGGTGCCACTCACCTCGGCGAGACTGCTGACAGATGTACTGCCGCGGCGTATGCGTCGAAGGACCTGGAACTGCCCTTCGCTCATCTGATATTTCTCAAATGCAGTCAGACGGATGTGGGATTTGGTATGACGCCAGACATGGGGAACACTCTCCCAGAATTTATCGATCAGGTGCTGCGTGGTGATGTAATCATTCATGATACCCTCAATTTAGTTCGACGAGCTAATGGTTTCATAATAAAACCATTATAGTATCATATCTAATCTTAATCAACAACAGCATTACCTGGATTGCCAATCATAAATTGAAAAAAAATAGCAGGTAATTCTATGAATAAGACCAGGCAGTTGCGAAAATGGTAAAACACGATTGAGATTAAAACTTAGACAATGAACGTAACCATTGGTGGTTTTTGAAATGACACCATTGTGTTTTCTTCATTTCAACAGAACCCGGGAGGAAGAAGCAAAAATATTTTCTATAATACAATATAGTAAATCATACTTCATCGGGAAAACCAATATGGGTCGTTCAGAATTTGTATGCAATCAGTAAGCACAATAAAGACTAACCATTCTATTCCGTCTCGAAAATTGAAGTTACAATAAAAATCACTTATTCGAGCCACTTGTTTGATCTCTGATTATTATCCTTATCGTTTATAATTTCTACACCAAAATTAAACAAATCAGGAGGCTACCCTTGGAATATAAAATCAATCTTGATTCCGTGAAAGAATATTATGAAAAGCGAATTGTTGAATACGGTTATTCACCCCTTGGTGTGGATTGGAATTCGTCTTTATCGCAAACTAATCGTTTTGACCAGATCATAAAAGTGTGTAATCCAGATACCCCTTTCTCCATAATTGACTATGGTTGTGGTTATGGAGCCTTAGCTGATTACCTTATAAAGAAAGGTTTCAATATTAATTATCATGGTTTTGATATTGTTGAAAAAGCGATCGAAGGAGCTCGATTACATTACACTTCAGAACCTAAATGTACCTTTTACAATAACGCAATCGACCTTCCGGTAAGTGATTATGTGGTTGCCAGTGGTATTTTTAATATTCGTTCCAACAATTCTTTTGATACTTGGACTGAATATGTAATTCAGGTACTTTCCAAGTTTAATGATCTTTCCATTAAAGGCTTTGCATCAAATTTTTTAACCAAGTATTCTGATCATGAAAGCATGCGACCAGATCTTTATTACGCAGATCCCTGTCACCTCTTTGATGCCTGCAAGCGGCTTTTCTCAAAGAATGTTGCCCTCCTTCATGATTACCAGTTGTACGATTTCACATTGATCATCCGCAAGGATTAAAGAGGAAAGTAACCTGTTCACTATGGGACTTCTAATAAAAACAATCGGTCAGTTAAATACCATGCACCTGTTTTCAAGTATGATTCAATTACCCATTGGGGCAGGATTAAAAAGGTTGGATTCCCATTCCTTCAACCCTTCCCGCTTGAATACAATAGAACAAATATCCCATCAATTGGGATTTTATGGTGATTTTGATAATTTATTAAGCTCCTTGTAACTAGACATCCAAAAGGATCAGCAACATAATGATTTACTATGCCTGTTTACCATATCCAAAATTTCATTTATCAGATGATATATGGCAAATTCATATATCTGCTATGACGGAAATGTTACAATTAAGAAAGGTTCCAAATCTTTTAATCAATCGAAGAGAATAAAAGGATTAATAAAATCAGCGTGGAACCAGATCAATAACAAATCCAAACGCAAGGAATTGAGAATCTCTCATGCCAATCCAATTTTTGAGGCAATATACCTTAAATCATCATTAATTCAGGCAGGATGTATGAAACTAAAAATTCAAGGATTGTTCAAAGATGTCGAGTTATGGGTATCGATAAGTTTGATTACTGTCATAAACTGCATAATCCATTTAACTTTCGCCGGACAGCTGGGTTTCTATCGAGAAGCATGGTATATCATCTGGGCAGGTCGAACCCAAACATTAGGCACCCTCGTTAGACTTTTTACAATCGACCGACCGATAATTGGTCCCATGTACTTGGTAACCTATAACTTATTGGGAGATAATCCATTGCACTGGCAAATATTCATTTTTTTCTTGAAACTTACTTGTGTCCTGGGTTTTTTCTTGATATTAAGGAAATTATTCCCAAATATGAAGGTGTTCACCACTTTAGCTGCGATTCTTCTAACCATTTATCCAGGATTTTTACAGCTGCCCAACGCAGTTGTTTACAGTAATTAAATGATCACTTTCGCTACTGTAATTTTTTCGATCTTTTTCACAGTTCTCTCAATTCAGACATCCATTCGCAAGATGAAGTTCGTGTACATGGGATTGGCTTTAATTACTTGTCTGTTGTATCCGATAATCACCGAATTCTTTATCGGCTTAGAAGGTCTGCGCCTTGCAGTGATTTATTACTTGAATCCGGGTGGAAAACGATCCTGGCAGGATCGAACAAAGGCTACCTTTATTCATTATTTGCCATACCTTGTCCTCCTTACTGGCTTCGTTTATTGGCGATTATTCATTTTCAGTAGTGTCCGCCCTACTACCGACATGGACATGCTTACCAATCTTTATAAGTCCAATCCTTTATCAATGATAGTTTCCATTATGGCAGGTTATGTAAGAGACCTATTGAATTCAATCATCATGGCTTGGTTTATTCCAACTTCAATATACTTTTTGACAACTCGACCAATTGTTGATACAGTTTTGTTCTTACTATTGGGAATTCTAATTTCAGTCCTAGTCTGGTTCTATTTACGATGGATGCGAAAATACGATAACAATGATGGGCTAAGAAAGGATGAAAACGACCATCTATTGAAGGTTAATATTTGGATAGGTTTCTTTGTTGTCCTGTGTGCTTTGCTTCCGATTGAATTAACCAATAGAGGGATTGATTTATCATATGGGCAAACTACGGACCGCTATACAATCGTTACTACATTGGGGGTTATTCCGCTCGTCCTTGGATTAATTTTTTTACTTTCCCGGAGAAAAAGCCGCAATACCCTAGTTATTGGGATACTGTTCCTGTCAATCCTGGGTCAATATGGAAACATATCATTTTTCAGGGATGGCTGGGATGATCAGAAGCAGATCTGGTGGCAATTAGCTTGGAGAGCTCCACAACTCAAAGATGGAACAGTTCTCATGCTCAACCCACCAGAGAACACCCGTTATTTTTTTGGCGAGGATTATGTTACCTGGGGACCAGCGGATATGATCTATAATAATAAACCACATTCCCAGATCATCTATTCCCAAGTGCTGACAACTAACACGGCTAATGAATTAAAACGAGGCTTGAGGGGTGAACGGTTTATTCGGAATATCTATTTCGTCTTTGATTACAAGAATACTTTACTGATCTCGATGCCTGGCAGTTCAAATACATGTCTGCATGTAATCGATTCATTCAGACCAGAACTATCTTTAAACGAGCCCGCATTAGTGCAACTGGCTGCACCTTACTCAAATATCCAACAAATTAATACCGATGCGCCTGATAATCTTCCTCCTGAAATTATCTTTGGACCAGAACCCGAACATACATGGTGTTATTACTACCAGAAAATGTCGCTATCACGCCAACTAGGTAATTGGATGCAGGTTGTCATACTCGGAAAGGAGGCAATGGAAGCAGGATTTCAACCCCAAGATCTATCAGAATGGATGCCGTTAATAGAAGCATATACTTATTCAGGCGACCTTAATGAAGCTATGAAATTATTGGATAAAGTGAGGGTGGATAGTGCACTCTCATACAATTTATGTTTATCGGTATTAAATCAAAAAAACAATATGGATTTGAACCTTACGGAAACAGGATTCATATTCCTGAGCCATAATTTGTGCTCAACAGGTCAGTAGTATTATAGGTTTTGTCCCATTTATATGGATGAATAAATTTTTTCTTGAATAATAACTTAAATATTTAGAGAATATGATCACCGAAAATAACAAAGGTCATCATTCATTTTCTCCATATATTGTCTCTCATAATTCCAAATTATATTAAACTCGAATAGTATCTCGAATTTTAGAAATTCGTTAATTTCTTTTTCATAGAAAGTCAGGTTTTCCAAATTTATCAGAACCATGCGAACCTTCAATGCCAACACCTAAAAATAATTATTCTTTCAGTGTGTTTGATGTACAATAATAGACATATTTTGATATCCCAAGTTAAATATTAATTCTCACGTATAGGCAGGAATGAATCTTTCCATTGTAATTCCAGTGTATTTCAGCCAGGATAGTCTTTATTCATTAATCGAACGCCTATTAAGGGTGCTTCCAACTGTTGCAGATTCATTTGAAGTGTTTCTGGTCAACGACGGGAGCCAGGATAAAAGCTGGGAGGTGATCCAATCGCTGGCCAAAGAGTATGCGTGGGTTCAGGGGGTGGACCTGATGAAGAACTTCGGGCAGCACAATGCGACCCTATGTGGTGTCAGACTTGCCCAATACGAAGTGACGATCACGATGGATGATGACCTGCAGCATCCCCCTGAAGAGATCCCTGTTCTGATCGGAAAGTTCAATGAAGGTTATGACGTTGTGTATGGTGTACCTAAAAAAATGCCACACAGCTGGTGGAGAAACCTGTTTTCGGTACTATCCAAACGGATCATGGCGAGAACGATGGGAGTACCGACCATCCGAGATTTCAGTGCCTTCCGCATCTTTCGAACAAACCTTCGGCAAGCATTCAGGAATTACCAGGGACCGGATGTCATTCTTGATGTACTACTGTCGTGGGGGACAAGAAAATTTTCGAGTGTGCAAGTCAATGAAAATCAACGCGAATCAGGAAGATCCAATTACACTTTATCGAAACTAGTTCAATATACCCTGCTGGTCATGACGAGCTTCAGCACCATACCCTTACGGCTGGCAAACATCATCGGTTTCCTATTTACGATCCTTGGCATCATCGGTTTCTTCTACGTTGTTGGAATCTACCTGGTGGCCGGGTCCGTGCCTGGTTTCCCATTCCTGGCATCCATCATCCTGATATTCAGTGGTGTTCAGCTTTTTGCCCTGGGCATCATTGGAGAATACCTGGCGCATGTATTTGAGCGTACTTCAGGACGACCGTCGTACGAGATCGCTCAAAAGACAACTGACCCAGCCCGATAACAAGCAGGCAAACCTTGAACTGTGTCATACTGCAACCCAATTACATTCCATGGAGAGGTTATTTCCACCAGATCCTGCTGGCGGATGTTTTTGTTTTTTACGACGATGTGCAATACGATAAAAACGGATGGAGGAATCGCAACCGGGTAAAAACACCGAATGGTTCACAATGGCTGACAATTCCAGTAATTTCCACCGGAGTTGTGAAAAACAAGACCGCAATCAAGGATATTAAGATCGATTGGACGAAGGATTGGTCACGCAAACATTGGACAACCATTACGCAGGCATACAGCAAGGCACCTTATTTCAACCAATATGCTGATGAACTCGTTAATTATTACCAAAAAAGATATGACCTGCTGGCAGATCTGACGATCGACATGACCATTCAACTCTCAAAACTTCTTGGCAACCAGAAAACACGTTTCATCCGTTCATCAAGCCTGGAAGGGATCCACGGAACCAAGACTGAACGACTGGTGCAAATCCTGAAACGTGTTGGAGCAAATCAGTATATTTCCGGACCATCGGCGATGGACTACCTGGATGAGCCATTATTAAAAGAAAATGGGATCAGCCTTGAATTCATGAAATACGAATATCGTGATTATCCACAGCTATACCCTCCCTTTGATGGGCAGGTATCCATCATTGACCTTCTTTTCATGACTGGCAATGGAGCTATTGACCATATTCTATGAAAAAGATCAGTTTTAACCAGCCAATTATCAGTGGAAATGAATTCACCTATATGCAGGATGCCATCAAGAATATGCATATATCCGGTGATGGTGTGTATACCAGGAAATGTCATGCACTTCTGGAAGAGACCCTGGGCGTGAAGAAAGTGCTCCTGACCACGAGCTGTACACACGCATTGGAGTTATCTGCATTGCTACTGAATATCCAACCCGGAGACGAAGTCATCATCCCATCATTCACCTTTGTCTCCACAGTGAATGCATTTGTACTGCGCGGTGCGATTCCTGTTTTTATTGACATCCGCCCTGATACGCTCAACATGGATGAGAAATTATTACGATCCAGGATAACAACCAAAACCAAGGCAATCGTACCAGTCCATTATGCGGGTGTCGGCTGCGAAATGGACAAAATCCTTGATATTGCCAATCAATTCAATATTGCGGTGGTTGAGGATAATGCCCATGGATTATTTGGAAAATACAAGGGTAAGTTCCTGGGAACATTTGGCAGATTGGCTGCGCAGAGTTTCCATGAGACCAAAAATTTTTCCTGCGGTGAAGGCGGAGCAATATTGATCAATGATGAGAGCCTGGTGGAACGGGCTGAAATCATTCGTGAAAAAGGAACAAACCGCAGCCGTTTCTTCCGGGGTCAGGTGGACAAGTATACGTGGGTGGATATGGGATCAAGCTATCTGCCGTCAGATCTATTGGCTGCATGGCTCTTCGCCCAGCTTGAGAATAGGAATGCCATCCAGAATAAACGCCAGAAAATTTGGGAATATTACCAGACCCACCTGCAGGATTGGGCAAGGTCAAACAACATCCAGCTACCCAAAGTCCCTGAGTATGTTGAACAATCCTTTCACATGTTCTATCTTTTATTATCTTCATTTGAGGACAGGCAGGGATTAATACAATATTTGCGAGAGAGGAACATCGAAAGTGTGTTTCACTACCTACCCCTGCACCTTTCGGATATGGGCAAACGATTCGGCGGAAAAAGCGGTGATTGTCCTGTCACTGAACGGATCAGCGACCAGTTGGTGCGGCTGCCTTTCAGCAATGCACTCAGCGAGGAAGATCAATCCGTGGTTGTAAAAACTCTGCTAGATTTTAGAACTGGAAAACCATGATCTTTGAGATTACCAGCTGGATACAATGACAAATAAAACCATTAAAACCTGGTTATTTCTTTTCATGCTTTCCGGGATCCTTTCCGGAATTTTTCTCATTACGATGCGGTTCAACCCAATGCGCGGGCAGACGATGAACTATGATGCCATGCGCTGGATCCTGGAAGGAATCATTATCGTGCTGGTAACTGCGGCACTTGTACTGATAGCGTTCATCCACCATTCACCTGACAATGTGAAAGCGATCATCAAGAAACTGGATCAAATCATCCACCTGCAGCCATCCAGATTATTTCGAATCCAATTCTTCCTGTTAGTGCTGCTGGTTTTTGTGATGGAACTCCTGCTGATGAGTTTCATCAGCATTCCAGAACCTCTGCGACCAGTCTTAGCATGGATATGGGTCAATTTATTATTCAGCTGGATCATTTTAAGGATTTCCTTCCACGATCTTTACAAAAGCAGAACAACATTCGGGGAGAATCTCAAATCCTGGTGGAAATCCAATTCGATTGTTCAAAAACGTGTTTTTATCAACCTGCTATTTCTAGGAAGCATATATTTCCTGGCATATATTCCAATGAATGGATCGTCTGTTCCCGGAAATTATGGGAATTATTTTGGTCATGCAGATGAAGTTGTAATCTACCCCAGCGTGGTGAAGGTTCTAACCATTGGGGATACCTTTACTGAAACACTTTACAACGTCCTGATCGACTATAACTGGTGGTATGGGTACCCTTACCTGCCAATCTCCGCTGCCCCTTTGATCATCCCTCGAATAATCTTTGGACCATCTTTTGGTGATCAGATCCAGCTGAACCTTCTTTTATTGAGACAATTCATCAACGTACTTCCAATGATCCTGGCTGCCGGGTTGTTGGTGTACCTGGTGACCAGGTTCAAGAATTTTTTTCTTTCGACAGGAATGTTCATTTTTCTATTACTTGTTCCGGGTATCTTGAAATTCAACTACCGGTTCTGGCACCCAGACAGCATCATTCTCCTGCTGATCGCCCTGACCTTCTTTTTTCTGGTGCGGGATTCATTGAAACTGAGTCGAAATTTCTATTTCGCTCCCATAACGTGCGGCCTGGCAGCTGTTATTAAATTGTGGGGATTCTTCTTTTTCCTGACCATTGCAGGATACCTGTTTGCCAGTTTAATTTCGAAGATCTCAACCTTCAAACGGGTCACCTTGGCAGGGATGGGATTCATTGCCGTAATGGGAGGTACCATACTCATATCAAGCCCATCACTCCTTTATCCCTCCGCCACTATTTCCTTAATCAATGACTGGGGTCACCAGTTAAACACGAATGCGAGCGGTTATAACGAACCCGACCCTGAAGGAGTTTATCAAACCGGGATGGAAAATTGGCTGCGATATTTCAAGATCCATTTTGGGATGGAGCCGTGGTTCTTCTTTTTCACATTTGGTACTATAGTTTTAGGTTCATTAATGGGATCAAGATTAACTCTAAATCGATTGCTGCTGGGCTGGTGCCTGGTGATCGGTGTGTATCTAGTTCAATTTGTAGCTGTTAAATCCCCACAATACATGATCCCCCTGATCATGCCGTTATACGCAGGCGGGTTTCTTTTGCCATCCATAGCAAACGGAGAAGGAAAACCGAGGTGGAAAGCCTGGTTGAATCGACCTATCATCAAAGGTTTTCTGTGGGGAATCGTGGTTGCCTTGTATTTAGTCCAGTTCCTCATCAACATCAAGATCGACCTGGCACTTCCATTCATCATGTAGTAAATGCAGCTTTTATCATCCCGGATAATTCAATGCAACGATCAGAAGATCAAATTCGTTGAAGGTTATTTCTTCGACCTTGCCAGAATAAGGAAAACAATTCCAACCAGAGCAGTAATACCGCCATACCAAGCCCATTGGATCTGCCCGGTCATGAAACTGCCAGGCAGGATGTTTACCCCCTGTAGAATAAAAACAAACCCTACAATAACAAACAGGATGCCAAATATGTTCAATCCTTTTTTCATATCAAATCCTTTCAACCTTTAAATTTCATTTTGAAGCCATTATAGCAAATGCAACTTCCCATTTTTTTCCAGCAATGGGTTTTGAATATAATATTCGATATTATAATTTTTAGTAAGATCTTGTTTTGGAGGGCTTATGCCATTTTACGATTACCTATGCCTGGATTGCAAGCAACGGTTCGATGTGTTCTTCACCTACGAAGAGTACGGAACCAAAGCCGTTACCTGCAGCTACTGCCAGAGTGAAAATGTGAGAAGGCGATTACCACGTGTGAGGGTGGCAAAATCAGAAGAGAGCCGGCTGGATAACCTAGCAGACCCCGCCGCCCTGGCTGGGTTGGAAGATGATCCGAAAGCCCTCGGGCAGATGATGCGAAAAATGGGTAGGGAGATGGGAGAAGAGCTTCCTCCTGAATTCGATGACGTGGTTGACAGGCTGGAAGCAGGACAGAGTCCGGAAGAAATTGAAGAAGCACTGCCTGACCTGGGAGGTGATGAAGGAGGAATAGGTGGTATGGGAGGATTAGATCTTTAAATTTAAGGAGGAGGTATTTTCAGCCAATTTTGACAGGGCAGGTTTTCCACCTGTCCTTATTTTCTTAAAAAGCCGGATATCACCTCACGAAGCGAATCCTGGACTTCCTGCCACGGAAGAGAGGCATCCACCATCACCCAGCGATCGGGTTCCTGTGTCAGCAACTCGAGATAACCCTGGCGGACACGCTTGTGAAATTCCAAATCATATTCATCAAGGCGGTTCCATTCCCCGCCATGAGAACGACGCTGATTGCCTCTTTGAAGGCCAATCTCCACATCGAGATCAAGAAGAATTGTCAGGTCAGGTTTAAGCCCTGAAGTAGCATAGTGAATGAGCGTGCGAACCTGGTCGAGATCCTGCTGATGGCCATAACCCTGGTATGCAAGGGTTGAATCTGCAAAACGATCGCACAGAACAATTGCACCTTCTTGTAATTCAGGCTTGATCAGCTGTTCAACGATCTGGGAGCGGGCTGCCTGATACAACAAAGTTTCGGTATGAGGGTGCATCTCCTGGTTCTTGAGGTCGTGGATGACAGCCCGAATCTGCTCACTGATGGGTGTCCCGCCAGGTTCACGGGTACAAAGTACTTTTCGACCTTGAGCCTGCAACCATTTGGCCAACGGATCCATATGGGAAGTTTTTCCTGATCCTTCCGGACCTTCGAGGGTAATGAATATTCCTGAATATTTCATTCCCGATAAATCCTTACCCGGCGGCGGGGTTCTTTTCCATACGAATGTGAGACCAGCTCAGCCTCACGGGCCATGTCATGCTGCATGCGGCGAACAACCGAAGAACCCGGTTTCAAGTCAACCCAACGTTCCCCATTCAAGACAGCAGCAATGGCTGCCTGGGTCTCAGCCTGGATGTCGTCATCCCTGGGATAAGGCTGATCCATTTCAGACAGATTGAACAAACTACCCAGGAATTGTTCCATCTGGGAAACCGTGTTGGAGCGAAGGACAAAGATCGGCATCCCCCTATGTTCGGCATCCATAACGGTATTCTGACGATTACGATAATGAGATTTAAGCGTAACAAGTACTTCAGCACCAGCAATATCATTGGAGACCACAGCCGGGACTCCCAAACGCTTGGCAGCCTGCATCAAGCGATTTCGAGCGACACCGAATGGGTAGATATGAACAGGTTTTAAAGGAACCCGTCGTGATTCAGGATAATTAACAGGTGGTTCTTCACTTCGCCTAACCGGTTCAGACGAAATTGTGCGATTATTTTGAAGCCTTGAACCAGATCTGAAATCCATTGGGCGGGATGTCATCCCACCGCCATTATCAATGCGGAAATCAGACGCGACGCGGGTGGAAATCCCTTTTTCGACATGAATATTCCCCTTCTCATCCCTCGAACGAATCTCAGGAGGAAGCGGAAACCCGCGAAGCATGGAATCGACCGATTCGGAGATTTCCAAATGGACAGCAAGGCGGTCCCGGGTCTGGATCTCAACAAGGACATCAAAGGTTGGCGGGGCGCGACGTTCGAGGACGGTCTTCTGTGTTCCGCGCCGGCGGGCTTCTTCGTCGGAGAGCGTAACAGCTTCAATTCCACCGAGAAGATCGGATAATGTCGGATTGAGCATGAGGTTATCGATGGTATTGCCATGAGCGGTCCCGATCAGCTGAACGCCTCTTTCAGCGATGGTGCGGGCAGCAGCTGCTTCGAGTTCACGACCTATCTCGTCAATGACGATCACTTCGGGGTTGTGGTTCTCGACTGCTTCGATCATGACCTCATGCTGCAGCATGGGTTCGCGTACCTGCATACGGCGGGCTTTTCCAACAGCCGGATGAGGAACGTCCCCATCACCACCAATCTCATTAGAGGTATCCACAATGATGACACGACGGTTCTCCGCCAGGATCCTGGCTGCTTCCCTCAAAAGGGTGGTCTTGCCAACAGCAGGCCGACCAAGCAGGAGGATCGATTTTCCTGATTCAATAATATCAAGAAGGATATCGATGGTGCCATATACAGCGCGGCCAACCCGGCAAGTAAGACCGACGATGTTTCCTCTTCGGTTACGGATGGCAGAGATGCGGTGCAGGGTACGCTCAAGACCAGCCCTGTTGTCGGCATCAATATCACCGATCTGTTCAACAACGAAATCGAGTTCCTGCTGAGTGACCTCTGCCTGGTTAAGAACCGTTTCGTGATCAACAAATCGGGCTGTAGGAACACGACCGAGGTCGAGGATCACTTCCAAAAGGTCATCGGAGTGATTCTCCTTCCTGACGGCTTCAGATATGGCTGGAGGAAGAACTCCCAGCAAATTATCCAGATCATCTGTTATTCGTAATTGTGTCATATATCAATTCATTCTTAAGAAATATATTTAATTATAGCGGGAATTGAACTTCATCTTTATTCATTCCCACCAGAATCACCATTGATATGATGATAATGACTTATCGGAGTGGCAGGTTTTGCCCAGGCAGGTTCCACTTTCTTGTTCTTGAGGGTTTCCAATTCCAGAACTTTACGAGATGTAAGATGGCGAACCATGACTGCCTGCCTTTCACCTGCCATGGCTCCCTGTTCCTCAAGCATACTCTCCAACCAAGCCTGGTAGGAACGGACACATAAATAAACGGGTTTACCACGAATATTAGAAATGGATGCCATGAGCGAATTCATCCATTCGGGCAGGCAATCCGCATCCGGGTGAATAAGCGGTTTAGCCCAGATCCCAGCCGGTCCAACTGTCAATGATATGTGCGCCTGCAAATCTTCCCCACTTTTGCAGACAAGTCCATCTGCCTTGCGGGGGATAGATTCTATCGATTGGAGCATGGCAGGGACAATCTGGGAGTAAAGGCTTTGAATATTAATTATCTCTTCTTCGCGAGGTTTCTCCCAGATACCTGCAACCGGGGGAGTACCAGCCCCGTTCAATTTCCAAACACGCTGCCAGGCATAGATGGAGAAACCTTCCTGGCGAAAAATCTTAATAAGCGGTGAATCCTCATGTACCTCTGCCTGAAGCGAAAAACAGCCCCACTTTCCAGCCTGGGTAATCAAGAATTCGATCATCTCCAATTGCAAATGGGAAGGGGAGTCTTCCGGTGATAAAAAGGTCAATTTGGCAACATTGGACCCTGCTGCAAGTGAAACCTGGCCAAGGAGGGAATCACCATTGTGTTCGCTGATGGCTGTGGCAATTTCCTGTATCGGGTCCAAAGCCGGGAAAATGGCAGATACATTGAGCATTTTTCCGCGTGTAAGAAACCGGGCAGTGTCCAGTGGAACCAGACCATGACGGTACTTCCGCAATTTTGCGAGATCCAGAAAATCAATCAGACGAACAGGCATATTAATTTGATGAGACAAGTGACAGAAAATACTGGTGGAAACGTGTATCTGCTGTAAGTTCAGGATGGAAAGAAGTTGCAAGGAGTTTACCCTGGATGGCAGCAACGATACGACCATCCGGCAAAGTAGAGAGAACCCTGGCAGATCTGTCCACGGAAGTAATGATCGGCGCACGAATAAAAAATGCATGGTACGGACTGGTCGTTTTTGTCACCTTCATGAGGGGTTCGATCACGAGATCAGCCTCGAAGGAATCCACCTGCCTGCCAAATGCATTTCGTGCGACGCGAATATCCATCAAGCCAAGCAACGGCTGAGATCGGGAAGCATCCCTTGAAAGTAAAATGGCGCCAGCACAAGTACCCCAGATGGCATGTGTTTTTCCGAACTCCTGAAGTGGTTCGAAAAGACCGAAATCCACACATAGTTTCCCGATGGTAGTGGATTCACCACCGGGAATGATCAGTCCATCCAGCCCTTCCAGCTGCACCGGAAGGCGAACCTCGACTGTTTCAACGTCAAGCATTTCGAGAACGTGAATATGCTCGGCAAAGTCGCCCTGAAGGGCAAGAACACCTATTTTCATACAAGGAGTTACCAGCCGCGTCCAGCCAGCCTGTCTTCTTCGGGCATGGCTGATACATTGATCCCAACCATTGCCTCACCCAGGTTGCGAGAAACATCTGCCAAAATGGATGCATCACGATAATGGGTGGTAGCCTTGACTATTGCAGCGGCACGTTTGGCCGGGTCTCCGGATTTGAAGATACCTGAACCGACAAAAACACCATCGACTCCCAACTGCATCATCAAAGCGGCATCCGCCGGTGTGGCGATGCCGCCGGCTGCAAAGTTAACCACCGGTAAATGACCCAGATCCTTGACTTCCTTTACCAATTCAAACGGTGCACCAATTTCCTTGGCATAGGTCATTAATTCCTCATCCGGCATATTTTTCAAGCGCCGGATCTCACCGAAAACATTGCGAGCATGCCGAACAGCTTCCACCACATCACCGGTGCCTGCTTCACCCTTGGTGCGTATCATGGCTGCTCCTTCACCGATACGGCGAAGGGCTTCACCCAGATTACGGCAACCACAAACAAATGGCACCTTGAAATCGTGTTTAAAAATGTGGAAAGATTCATCGGCAGGTGTGAGGACCTCGGATTCATCGATGTAGTCAACCCCGAGAGATTCAAGAATCTGCGCTTCGACGAAATGACCGATACGACATTTTGCCATGACGGGAATACTGACCGTTTTCATGATCGCCTCGATCAGATCAGGATCGGACATACGAGCGACACCACCCTGAACGCGAATATCTGCAGGGACGCGTTCAAGAGCCATAACGGCGCATGCGCCAGCATCTTCAGCAATTTTGGCATGTTCGGGTGTGACCACATCCATGATCACCCCACCTTTCAGCATTTGGGCAAGGCCTTTTTTGACCGCAAATGTACCTGTTTGTTGTTCCATAACCTATCTCCTAAGCTATTAATCCTTTCAAACTGATTCTACCACGCGGGAGCCAAGATGACATTAATATCAAAAACCTTACCCCGGAGCAAATAACCAGAAGCAACCTAGTTAAACCATTTGAATCTTTAATTTCCGCTGATAATTGCTAGGATGTCCTCGCAACCCAATCCCGGACGCAATCTTCGAGCACATCCAGGGGAACTGCACCTGCCAAAAGGATGACATCGTGGAAGATGCGCAAATCAAAGCGATCTCCAAGCTGTTCTTCAGC
This sequence comes from Anaerolineales bacterium, assembly GCA_035283125.1. Lineage (GTDB taxonomy): Bacteria > Chloroflexota > Anaerolineae > Anaerolineales > Villigracilaceae > UBA12087. The sequence continues at coordinate 3,006 of DATEUN010000059.1, read as the reverse complement.
ATAACGGCGAAGCTCGCGAATTTTCAATTCTCCGATCTTGTAAGCAAGGGCTTGCCCCGGCCAAGAGATATAGCGGTCCACTTCATTGATGATATTCAATTCGGTGGAGGAGGTATTTTCAAGCATAAAATCGATAGCCTGCTGCCTGCTCCAGGCGAGTGCATGCATGCCCGTGTCCACAACCAATCGACAGGCACGCCACATCTCATAACTCAGCCGTCCAAAATCGCTGGCGGGGTCTTGATAAAAACCCATTTCCATCCCCAAACGCTCGGCATACAAAGCCCAGCCTTCAACAAAGGAAGTGAATCCATTAAAGCGGCGAAACTCAGGAAGACCGGTCAATTCCTGCTGCAAGGCAATCTGTAAATGATGACCGGGAACCGCTTCATGGTGGGAAAGGGCTTCGATCTCATAAAAGGGACGGCTCTTAAGATCGTAGGTATTGACATAATAATAGCCGGCGCGGGTACCGTCACCTGAGCCAGGCATATAGTAAGCGGTGGTATTCCCGGGAGCGCTGAAATCGGGGATGGGACGAATGCCATAGGACAGGCGGGGAAGGGTGTTGAAGAGACGGGGCAACTCCCCATCAATTCGTTTAAGGATCAAAGCTGTTTCCTTAAGCAACTGTTCGGGAGTTTCCGCATAAAAGCGCGGCTCGGTGCGCAAGTACTGAAGGTACGCCTGCATGTCACCCTTGAAGCCACTTTGCTTGATCACAGCCAACATTTCCTGGCGGATACGGTTCACTTCTGCCAGTCCAGTGGCATGAACCTGTTCAGCTGTCAGGTCGAGGCTGGTGAAATAACGAATTCGATGTTCATAAAAAGCCCTGCCATCCGGAAGATCCGAGGCGGATATCCCGGGACGAGCAGCTGGACGGTATTCATCTTTAATGAACAGCAGAAGCTGCTGATAGCCAGGTACCACTGAATCCTTAATTGCTTCAAGAGCCTGCCTGGATAGATCCTCCCGATCTTCAGGATCAATCGCATCCGGAAAGTTCTTAAATGGGAGGTAGAAAGCACTTTCCTGCGGGTCAGCGACGATATGGGGTTCAATGCTCGACTCAATTCCATCCAATGCAACCACTGGTGGGAGATAATTTGAACGAATCCCTGCACGCATCAATTCGATATGTTCTTCAGAATACCTGCGAATCTGATTGAGACGGCTGATGTAATCCTGATATTCCTTGACTCCTTTAAAAGATACAAAGGTCGAAAGATCAGGAAGATAAAGATGAAAACCAGCAGTTCTCGAGATGGGCAGAAGATGGTATTTGAAGCCGATCTCCGTTATCTCCATATCCAGCAAGCGGGAAAAGATCCTGAAATTCAATAAACCGGACTCATCCAGGTCGGATAGTGATATCTGCTCCAAGCGTTTGCGGAACCCGAGCAACCTGGTGCACCAATCGTTGATACTGGTCAAGGTCATGGATGGCATCTGATCATCGTAGCGATGATCTCCGCACATTGTGGCAAAGATGGGATCGTTCTGCATGGTTGCCTGCCAATGGTCGTCAAAGATCTCAGCCAAGCGGGAATCTGTATCTGACATAATCAGATCTCCTTTTTAAAATAAAAATTCAAATTGGGAACAAATTGGTCAAAACACATGGATGGGACTTTATCTATTTGAGACCACCTGCCATGCTTTATGAAAGCGTAAAATGCGGTTGCGGATGTAATAAATCCTGGGATCGGCGACCTGACGACGGTCTTCCAGGAGCTGCATGGCTGCATCGGGTGAATACCCTGTGGCAATGAGGATAGCGGCTCCCATGGCTACTCCGCGGTGGCGTCCTCCCTGGCAATGAGCGTAAACCCGCTTGCCTGCATTAATAGCCAGCAAGGCTCTTTTAGCCCCACGAATAAGGAAACTGATGGAAATGGGCGTATATGCCCAGTCGATGGTTGGAAGCCAGAGGAAATCCAAAGGTGGATTGTGGTTATCCGGATAAGGTCTACGTTCCAAACGCATGTTAATAACCAGACCTACACCAAGATCTCGAAGCAGATCATAATCAGCTGTTGAAGGTGTTGTTCCCACCAATAAATCTTCGTTGATTTCAGAAAAATCCACTGTTATCCCTTTCAGCAATCAAAATCGACATGTAATAGGTTTCATGCATGTATCATGGTGTTTTTTTTCATTCCGTTCGTAGGAAGACTAAGGGATTATATTCCAGAATTGATCAACTGAAATTAATGATGATATGTTCAAATTACCCATTTTACTGGGAGCATTTGAATTGGGTAGTTAATCCATTAACTCGATGAGACTTTTATCAGAACCTAAAGGTCATAAACAAACCATTAGGGTCTGGCTTGTTCTCACTTTCTTGCTTGCGATATCTATCGGAGATTGCCTCACCTCACTCACCTGCACTGCTCCGCAGTGCGGTACATGTGTCGTTCGGTTCCCCGATGGAACTGGGGACAGTGTCGCAATGACAAATAGAGTTATGGAGTTAGATTTATAAAGTCTAATAAATAGGATTGTAACAAGATTTCGGGGTTTCCTGTGATAATGAGGTTATAAACTTACACTTAGGGTAATTTCGAATAAAAAATCCCGAAGGATGCAAATTCGGTGCATTTCCTTCGGGATAATTTTCTTAATTCTTCCGGAAGTTATTCAACCGGTGAGAAATAAACATCGGTGGGTTTTAATTTGCTGTTGCGCAAGAAGCTTGGTTTCACCGGCATATCAATCCAATCCAGGTTTGCTTCCATAGGATCGACACCCATCAAGCGGGTCAGCAGTAATGTATTGACTCCTTCGATCTCAACCAAAGCCAGGACAAACGGTGTTTCAGGAAGGAATTCCTCCGATCCAAAGTGACAGACTGTAAAGGCGTGAATCTTCGCTGACCGTTCGGTGATATCGATCCAGTTCGTCTCATTCCCAGTGAACATATCCGCAGCACGCGGGTTCGCGTACGTGTAACCTGTTTGCGGGTCCTGACTGGCAAGCAGTTTCTTGTTTGCCAGACCA
>DATEUN010000058.1:0-24103 GCA_035283125.1 Anaerolineales bacterium | reverse complement strand
AATACCCAGAGCGATAATCCTGCTTCCCTTGCTTTGTACAGGACTCTTGGTTTTGAAGCAACAGGTGAAAAATATCCTGTCTATGTCTATGACGCAAAACCTTGATTACTCGTAAAAAATAATTTTCTTAACGGAAAGTATAGGAGTTTTCATCTAAATAAAGATAAATTTTGAATGTGGAGAATGGACAAATGAGTGAATTGAAGTGGAAGACCAAAGATGGACTGGAAATGTATGCCAGGAGTTGTGCGCCTGCTGAGCCACCCAGGGCAGTTGTTTGCCTTGTTCACGGTTTGGGTGAACACGTCGGTCGCTATGATCATGTCGGTGAGGTATTGACAAAAGCAGGTTTTGCCATGCTCGGTTTTGACCTGCGCGGCCATGGCAGATCGGAAGGACCTCGCGGACATACACCCAGCTATCAGGCGATCATGGACGATATCAGGATTTTCATTACCCAGGCGAAGGATAGATTTGATGGAAAGCCAATTTTTCTTTACGGCCACAGTTTGGGTGCAAACCTGGTCATCAACTTCACCCTTCGCGAGAAGCCGGAGATCCGGGGAGTTATTGCCACAGGTCCCTGGCTGGAACTTGCTTTCAAACCACCATCAGCACAGGTTCTCCTTGCCAAAGTCATGGCTGGAATTTTTCCGGGGTTGACTCAACCGAATGGTCTCGATACTTCAGCCCTTTCACGGGTACCGGCGGTTGAGGAGGCATATATTAATGATCCTCTTGTTCATAATAAGATCTCGGCCAAATTGTTTCTTGAAACATACCAGGCTGGATTGTGGGCGTTGGAACATGCATCTGAATTTCCAATTCCTTTACTACTCATGCATGGCACAGCCGACCGTATCTGCTCAGTGGAAGCCTCAAGGAAATTCGCACAGTCAAACCCGGAAAAAGTTGAAGGGTCCTTTTTTGATGGTTGGTTCCATGAGATCCATAATGAAGCAGATGCTGATCTTGTTTTCTCCCGCATGATCGAATTTTTGAACAAAAATATCTGATAAACTATCGGATATTGGTGAAAACCAGGTAAATAATGAATAACCTGCTCCTGGCAGGATATTCTTATATGTTTTTAATATTAATGGCTGGACTTTTCTAAAGGTATATGGCAAAATCTCTTTTTATAGACTCAAGAGGAGAATTATTAAATGAGCAAACGGCAGGAATTACGCGACAAAAGAATACGGCAGCAGAGACAGCAGCGCTTGATCATAATAGGCATGGTGATCATCGGTGCTCTCCTTGTTGCTGCTGCTCTGATTTATCCATCCTTGAAACCGATTGGTGACATCGTCACAATCACTCCACGGACATTTAATGCTGCTGTCGATCGTAATACGTTGGGAGATCCAAACGCTCCGGTTAAAGTGGATGTTTGGGAGGATTTCCAGTGTCCTGCCTGTGCAAGTTATACCCAACAGATAGAACCATTGGTCATTGCTAATTATGTGGAAACGGGTAAGGTGTTTTATACCTTCCACAACTACGCATTTATTGACAGCATGGTTGCGACCAAGGAATCACACCAGGCTGCCAGTGCAAGTTTATGTGCTGCAGATCAAGGTCGCTTTTGGGATTACCATGATATGCTCTATGCCAATTGGAACGGTGAGAACCAGGGTGCTTTCAGCGATAAAAGGCTTGTCGCTTTTGCGGAGAACCTTGGATTGGAAATGTCCAGCTTTAATACCTGTTTTAACCAGGATAAATATGCTGACGAGATCCAGCAGGATTTTACAGACGGTCAGCAGAAAGGCGTCACAGGAACGCCAAGCGTATTTGTAAATGGTGTACAGGTGACTCCGGGTTTTGTCCCCAGTTATGACCAGTTGTCAGCCATCATCGATGCTGCCCTGTCAGGAGAATAGACGGAACAGAAACCAGGACTTGATCTGGCCAAATGACCAAACAACCTCCTGTTCCTGGTGGACATTCCAGTGATGACCCACCAGAGCCTGGGGGTTGAATTTTTTAAAGAAAGCCAAGGATATAAACGATCAAGGGAGCGATGAACAGGGCTGGCAGGAAATTGCCAACCCTGATCTTTTTGATTTCCAGAAGGCTGGATATGGCAATGCCGATCAATAGTATCCCGCCGGCAGCATTCATTTCTGCCATCATGGGCGTCGTGATCACCTGGTTCAATTGGTTCGCCAGCAGGCTCAATCCGCCCTGGTAAACCAGGATGACAACCACCGAAAACAAAACTCCGCTGCCCAGCGTGGATGCAAATGCGAGGGCTGCAAATCCATCCATGATGGCTTTGGTCGCCAGGATGTTGAAATCGCCTGTCAATCCATCCTGAATGGAACCAATGATCGCCATTGGTCCAACGCAGAACAGGATGGATGCTGCCAGGAATCCATGTACGAACATATTGGTACCATCGTTCTTGAGGGTAAACCGGGATTCTAGGTATGATCCCAGGCTTTGCAGCTTCTCTTCAATCTTCCACCATTCACCCAGGAGGGCACCGACCAGCAGGCTGCCCAGAACGATCAATGGATTGTTGGTTTCCAGGAAATTATAGAGACCGAACCCAAGGACAAACAATCCCAACCCGGCCATTACCGTATCCCTGATTCGTTCAGGAACTTTTGTGCCTAAGAATAGACCCAAAGACCCTCCAACCAGGACAGTAATGATGTTAATGATCGTACCGGTCAAGGAGCAGAGTCTCCCTTGCTGAATGTCGGTTTTTTGCCGCCTTGGCTGGTTTCGAACAGTTCGACCACGAAACAGAGCGAGGAAAGACGGTTGAGGTATTGCAGAATCAGGGGATTGACATTCCCGCTGGTGGAATTCAGCTCCACCAATCTCCGTTCCGCCCTGCGAACCACGGTTCGGGCAAATGAGACCGCTGCTGCAGCGGGTGTTTCACCCGGCAATATGAATTCCCTGGGGATCTCGGTCCTGGAGGAAAAATATTCAACCTGTGTCTCGAGCCATGCTATTCGATCTTCAGCAAGGTTCCTGAACACTTCCTGGTTTTCTTCTGTGGCTGCCACCTCAGCCATGATTTTGTAAAGATCTCTTTGAATATCCTTGATCATTTCCGTTATCTTGAGATCGTTCTCGGCAGCTCTCACGATTCCCAATGCAGCACTGGCTTCATCCAGGCTACCCAGGGCTTCGATGCGCACATCTGATTTTGAGATCCGACCTTTTCCCAGGAACCCTGTTGTACCATCATCCCCTTTGCGTGTGAAAAAATTTGACATGGCGGGATTATAACCAATTAATCCTGCTTTGGTTGCCAACTGATCAAGCAAGTTATAGTAACAAAGGTAAAATTACCACGTTGAACATAACGGAGGACGATCACTTGTGCTGACTGAATTCCACAGACAGATCACCCGCCTTGCCCTCGAGGATCATTTTTCCACACCCGCCCTCGAGACGATCATAAAGGCCAATCTCAGGCAGGATGGGTTCATTTTTCAAGTGGGGCATGCCCACTTTCACTTCGATAACAATGCCTTTTCTGAAAGCAATTCATATATCAAGGAGCAACACAGTCTGGTCTTTTCGGATCTGGAAAAAGGTTTGCCTATTAATGCAAGAAAGGATTTTGGCAGGTTGTCGCATGCAGTCCAGGATCTGTACGCCCACAGCAATTACGTGGAGCTTTGGTTGCAAAAATTTGATCCGAAAGAATTGCCAGAATCGGATGCCATTGACCCAAATGACCAGCACATCCTGGAAAATTCACAATTAAGATCAGGCAGGTTGTATTATCCTCTTGAGGCGCTCAGTTTTGTTCCAAAATTGAGAAGATTTGTTTTGCCGTTGCTTCCCCTTGATTCGCATGCCTGGATGAATTTGGATGGACCAGCAAGTGGAAATAAGTTTCCTTATGCGTTCTCCGCTGCCGTAAAAAGAACCAGGATTGAATTGGTGGAGATCATATCTGATATGCCAATTGAAATGATATACATGTTCACAGGGAAAGGATCATGAAAAATTCGACCAGTCCATTCTTATGGAAACTATTGTTCTGGCTGTATCCTGCTTACCGGGGCACGGGGGGGAGGGTCACCTATATTGCCCCTGACTGGAGTGAAGTTCATGTCAAAATTCCACTCAATTTAAGGACCTGGAATTATGTCGGAACAATATTCGGTGGAAGCATGTATGGCGCTGTTGATCCCATCTACATGATCATGCTCATCAAGCGACTGGGAGATGAATATATCGTGTGGGACAAGAAAGCTGTCATCCGATTTATTAAACCAGGAAGGAATACCTTGAGGTCGATTTTCCTCCTTCCTGATCAGGAGATAGAGCTGATCAAGGAATCTCTTCAATTGGATCATTCCATCGATCGTACTTACCAGGTTGATCTAGTCGATCAGGAGGGGATCTTGTGTGCGCAGGTTGAGAAAACGATCTACATTCGCAAAAAATGAGCTGGTTGGTTGCTTGAATTCATCATCAAAGGATCAGCTCCTGCAAGGTATAATAATTTGAAAAGCGCTAAAACATTTATTCAGGATTATTAAAAAAACCGGTTCCTATTAACCAGGAAGTGAGATATAACGATGGACATGAAAACCAGGATCGATCAGGCAGTCAAAGATGCTATGCGTTCACACGATGACGCAACCAGGAGGACATTAAGACTGGTTCTCGCAGCTATTAAGCAATCCGAAGTGGATCAGAGGATCGATCTCGATGATACCGCTGTATTTGCCATCCTGCAGAAGGAAGTTAAAACCCGCCATGAGTCATTGGAGGATGCCAGGAAAGCCAATCGACCTGACCTGATCGATGAACTTGATGCAGAAATGGCAGTGTTAAGAAAATTTCTTCCCGAAGAGATCACTGATGAAGCCCTTCTCGAAATGGCGAAAGCCGTTATAGCAGAAGTTGGGGCAACTTCACCTGCAGATATGGGTAAGGTAATGAAAGAACTGATCCCGCGAGTCCAGGGAAAGGCTCCAGGTAATCGTATCAGCCAGGCAGTCCGTTCCCTGCTTCAGAATTAAGGTATTGATGATATCTGCCAGGATTAGTAAAGGGGTTCCCACCAGGAAATTTCTGATCATTGTGGTCATGCTTTCCGTGATGATCCTTTCCTATGTGATCATTATACAGACATGGTTGCTGAATCCTGATAACCCCTCGTTATTATTGGGGGATGTTGCCCAGCAGGATATGCGGGCACCCCGAAATATCGAATACGTCAGCGATGTGCTTACCGATGAAGCTCGCTCTGAAGCGGAGAGGGCTGTTGCGCCTGTCTATGGTTCTCCCGATCCTCAGATCTCCCGGGGACAGTTGGAGTTATTGCAATCAGCACTGGATCTGATAACAAAAACAAGAACGGACACAACAACCACCCAGGTACAAAAACAGGAAATTCTGAAGAGTATAGCGTATTACCAATTCAGCCAGGAAGCTCTTTATACAATGCTGGCATTGTCTTCTGAACGCTGGGACTTGGTCAGGCAGGAAGCATCTAGCGTGCTTGAAAGCGTCATGCGAGATCCCATTCGGACAGAAACCATTGATGCAACATTGCAGAACCTGCCAACGAAAGTCAGCCTCGCATTAAATGACAACGAAGTACACCTTGTTGTTGAATTGATCACTCCTTTTGTGGCAGCCAATAGTTTCTATAGTCCTGAATTGACAGAAGCCACCCGCATGTTGGCACGCAATGCCGTTGGACCTGTGATGGTTTCGTATATCCAGGGTGAAATGATCGTTTCAAGCGGGCAGGTGATCACCCCTACGGATTATGAAGCACTGCTCAAACAGAACCTGATTGTGCCAACTGATTACAAGGATGATTTTATCGGTGCAGCAGGAATTGTCTTGGTCGGGTCTTTGATCCTTATCCTTTCTTTTTCACGCAAGCGAATGGAATTTATCCATGATCTGCGCAGCCTGCTTCTGGTCGCCTTCTCATTCCTTGTTTTCCTTGCGGCTGTACGTTACAGCATCCCCGACCACACCATCGTACCGTACCTGATACCCATCGCAGCGTTTGGTTTGTTGATCTCGACCTTGTTTGGTATGGAAAGTGGCATCGTTTTATCCCTGATCTTGATCTTGTTTTCAGTTTATGGACTGCCCAATTCTTTTCATCTGCTGCTTTATTATTTCTTGGGTAGTATGAGCGGCATCCTGGTGCTGGGAAAAGGTCGCCGGGTAAGCCATTTCCTTTGGTCTTCTGTCGTGATCGCTGCGGTGGGGATGATAGTCCTTGTCTCGTACCGATTTCCTGAGTATCCAACCGACCTGGCTGGTATCACCACTCTGGCAGGAGCATCATTGATAAACGGCGTCGCATCTACCAGCCTGGCTTTATTGTTACAGTTCCTGTTGGCTCAATTCCTCGGTCTGACAACTGCCATGCAGCTGCTTGAGATTTCAAGGCCAGATTTCCCCTTGTTGAAGGAATTTCTTCTCAAAGCACCCGGAACCTACCAGCACAGTCTCCAGGTTTCCAACCTGGCAGAGCAGGCTGCTGAAAAGATCGGGGCGGATGTATTGCTGACCAGGGTTGGTTCCCTGTATCATGATGTTGGCAAGTCCGTCAATGCATCCTTTTTTATTGAGAACCAGGTCCCAGGGAATATAAATCCCCATGATGATCTGGAACCATTGGAGAGTGCCTCCATTATCATAGCCCACATCACCGACGGCGTGGCACTTGCAAAAAAGTACCGTCTTCCAAGCCGTATCCAAGATTTTATCCTTGAGCACCATGGTAACCAGGTTCCCAGCTATCAATACAACCGGGCGGTCGAAATGGCTGGTGGTGATAAATCCGCAGTCGATAAGGAAGCGTTCAGTTATCCTGGTCCAACACCGCAATCACGGGAGACAGCTCTGCTCATGTTTGCTGATGGGGTCGAAGCGATTGTGCGGGCAAAGCAACCTAGAACGGAAGATGAATTGCGCCTTATCATCCACGAAGTGGTCAACAGGGTACAATCCATGGGGCAGCTGGTGGATACACCCCTTACGCAGAAGGATATCACCACAGTCATGGAATCTTTTGTCTCAACCATGCAGGGAGTATTTCATCCCCGGTTGGAATATCCGAAACCTGCTGCAGAGGAATTACCCAAAGTGGAACCTCCCCGGGAACCATCCCCTGAACCTCAAAAATCGGGAAAACGATCAAGGGAAAAGAACGCACAATGATCCAGGTACAGGTTGATTCTTCATTGGATATGCCTTTTGACGCACAGATCCTTATAAAGGCTGCCAAGCTTTCACTTGACTATTACCAACCAGAACAGGATTCAGACCTCACCATTATGTTGACAACTGATGCCCGTGTCCGGGAATTGAACCATACATATAGAAATATCGGTGAAAGCACCGATGTCCTTTCTTTTTCATCAATGGAATTGGATCCGGATACCGGTCATATATACCTGGGCGACGTGATCATCTCTTACGACAAAGCGCTAACTCAATCCGTAATGGCTGGTCACAATGTGCTGGTGGAACTACAATTATTGGCGATCCACGGTACTTTGCATCTTCTTGGGTACGATCACATGGAACTCGAACAGAAATCAATTATGTGGGATGCTCAGGAGAAAATTCTGGAAAAATTGGGTCTGGTGGGTGTCAGGATCATTACCGAATTGGAATAATTGAAAATTGGTAAACTTTATTCGTTCACGGGCACAATCATTCAGAAACGCTTTCAGGGGGTGGTGGTATGTCACTCGTACGCAGCGCAATGCCTGGATACATGCTGTCGTAACAATCCTGGTGGTTTTTCTTGGATTTTTCCTTGAGATACAGATCGTTGAATGGGCAATCCTGCTCATAGCCATCAGTCTTGTCTGGTTGGCAGAATTTCTGAACAGCGCCTTGGAAGCTGTTGTGGACCTTGCCAGCCCGCAGCAGCACCCATTAGCCATGCGCGGTAAGGATGTTGGGGCTGCCGCTGTCCTGATCTCTGCCTTTTCAGCTGTTTTAATTGGGCTCCTGATCCTGGGACCACCCCTCATGGTTGTACTGAACGATTGGTTCAAATAGATTGACTGGATTAATAAAATTCATTACTGAAAGGAAGCGTTAATGTTGTCTTTTAAATTTGGAACTGTGGGGTCTCCTCTTGCTACTCCCAAAAATTCCGGAGGAACGGTTGGCGGAATCCAGTACACCCGCGAGATCGGGTTGGACGCATTGGAATTAGCCTGGGTTCAGGGTGTGCGTGTTTCCGAAAAAACCTGCCTGGCTATCCGGGAAACAGCCCTTGAGAATAATGTTTCTCTGTCTGTTCACGGACCTTATTACATTAATTTGAACTGTGAAGAAGAGAAATGGCCCCGCCAGCGGAAATACCTGATGGATGCAGCCCATTTCGGAAACCTTGCTGGGGCAACAGACATTGTCTTTCACCCTGGCACTTACTTTGGACGACCGATCGAAGAAGTGTTTGCCGTGGTGCTTCCCCGTCTGCAAGGCTGCCAGGATGAGATCCGTTCCAATGGCAACCCGGTCAACCTCAGACCCGAAACGATGGGGAAAAGTGCAGTCATTGGCTCAGTCCAGGATTCCATCGCCATGGCAAAGGCAGTCCCTGGTGTTTCAGCGTGTATCGATTTTGCACACCTGCATGCCAGGCCTGGTGATGGCAGTGTGAACACCTATGATGAGTGGATCCAGATACTCGATCTTTATCGAAAAGAATTGGGTGCTGCTTTCATGGAAAACCTGCATATCCATCTTTCTGGTATTGAATACGGACCAAAGGGAGAACGCAATCACCTTATCCTCGAAGAAGCCGATCTTGACTTCCGGGCGATCATGCAAGCGCTCAAGGATTCCGGCGGAAAAGGACGCATCCTGTGCGAAAGTCCTGTCATGGAAGTGGATGCCCTTAAATTCAGGGACATTTGGATGGAAGTCAGCGGGGAGACAATCGATTAATCTTGATTGTTGTTGAATGTGTAGAATGATTGGATGCAGTTTTCACCCGATCTAAAACAAACCTCTAACCTTAAAGGTCTGTTTTCGGATATTTAGGGTTTCGATAATTCTTTGGAGTGATGATTTATCATAAATTTCTTGATCTCATATCCCCGAACCTGATCATTTCGACTCCCAAATCAGAAAGCAAATTCCGGACCACGACATCCTCCAATATCTGCCGTTCCCCGTCCCGCTGCTTTGCGTAACTTGAGCTCTTCTCCAATTCGGGATCCCTGAAACCCGGATGGCACATAAGCTCTGAGATCCCTTCTGGTAAGCTCCCCAGGATATCCATTAAATGATCCAATGTTGCATTCTGATCAAAAAAACTTGAATGAAACCAATCCGGCATACTGACAGGATGCAGGTTTATCAGATCAGCAAGGTAACTTCCAGCTTGTGCTCTCATCTCAATGGGAAGATCAAGCGGGAGACTGTTCCCGCCTTCTGCCGTTGGACGTCGGATGGAACAATGCATTCGTTCTGCCAATTCCAGCATCATGTCGAATAGATCAGGCGATAGGTAGGATGTATGGTGATGTGAATCCAGGTGATCAGGTGCCTTCCCGGTCAACTGGATGAATTTTTGGATCTGGTTTTCCCATTCCATTTGAACCTGCTCAAGGTTAATAGCAGGCATCAAATCAATGAAACCCTTCGCAGATGGAAACTTGCCTTTTTCATCAATAAGTGAGCGCACTTTTTCTTTCGCACATAAAGGGTCTCCTGCTGTCAGGTTCAGGTGAAGCCCTAAACCCAATTTTGGGCATTCCTGCATGGCAGCTTCCAGGTCTTTCTCGATCCCTGGCATGTTCATCATGGCAGTTGTGGAGGTAACGATTCCCTTCAAATGGGCTGAACGGATCCCGGCAGAAACCAGTCTGGTTCGTCCATAATCATCAGCATTCACGATCAATTTCCTGGTCATTTTTTGATTCTTCACAGTGGTGATTTAATTAAATAAGTCCTTCTTTTTCGAACCAGTTGATCGCATCTGTCACAGTCTCTTCCAATGATCTGGATGTGAATCCCAGTTCATCAACTGCCTTGCTGGTATCAAATCCCTGCCAGAAGGGGATCGCCCGCATATGGTTGCCTGCCGAAAGGAATGGGATGGCATCCAGAACCTTGACGATGGTTCCAATGGTTCTTACCCCGACCTTAAAACGGGGTGGCGAAACATTGTAAAGGCTTCCCACTCGCGTGATTAATTCTTTCAAGGTCATGTTTTCTCCGCCCAGGATATAGCGTTCCCCGCTTTTCCCTTTAATGGCAGCCGCCAGGTGACCTGCAGCCACATCACGTACATCCACCACATTGGTTGTTCCCGGGATCCAGAAGAATACCTTGCCTTCTTTCACTGCCAGCAGGATCTTCCCCATCGTCATATGCACATCACCCGGACCAAAAACTGCAGTGGGGTTCAGAACGATCGTTTCGATCCCTTTTCCATCGGCTTCCAACACCAGCTGTTCCATCACATGTTTGCTTTCATAATAGCCGCTTTTTCCCACGGTACCTGGGATGTAAAGGTCGGTTTCATTGGCCAGCCGGTTTTCCTTCGCGGGAGGATTACCGATTGTAGTCAGTGATGAAGTGTAAACCAGCAGTTTAACCTTTGATAGTTTGCATGCCTGCAGCACAGTCTCGATCTCCTGCCTGCCAAGCCTTACCTGCTCGGTCACCTGGCTGGGTTTACCTTTGCTGGGGTAATACCCAGCTGCGTGGAATACCACGTCCACATCCTGCATGGCATTCACCAGGGAATCCAGGTCTTCAAGGTTCCCTTCGACCCATTGAACAGGAGTTTCTCCCAGGTGACCTGTAGCTTCAGGGCTGCGGCGAAGACACCTGGTGACTATCCCATGTTCGTGACAGGTTCGGGCAATTTGCCCACCGATGAACCCGGTTGCTCCCAGGACCTGGCAGCTTTCAAAATTACGAGATGGTTTCATGCTTTCTCCCTGTCCAGCCACAATTCCCGGTACTCCCGGTTCCAATCGATCAGGAACCTGTAGGCGACCACAGATCCGCAGACGAACGCCACCCAGATGATCTGCCCGTGCAATCCAAGTATCCAGAAAGCGGGAGCAAGCACTAATCCTGTGAAAACAGCAGCCCGGGCGCTGTGCTTTATTGCCAGTGTCAGGCTGATCAGGATCCCCAGGCCGATAATGAAGGATATAGGTTCAACCGCCAACAGGCATCCCCCAGTTGTGGCTAATCCCATCCCTCCCCGGAAATTGGCAAACAGCGGCCAGCAGTGTCCTGCGACAGCCAGCGCGGCAGTCAACGGGATGATCCAACTCTCCGGAGCGTAGCGGATAGCGATCCAGGTCGGAAAGAATCCCTTCGAGATATCCAGCAGGAAAACGATCAAAGCTGGGATGAAACCAGCCTGTCGCAGTGTGTTGGTCGTAGTGGCATGCCTCGATCCAGCTTCCCTGACATCCACTTTCTTAAATATTTTTGTGACCCAAATTGCAAATGGAAGCGAACCGCATAAATAACCCAACATTCCAAAACCGATTGTTTGGATTACCTGGTTGAAAATTGTCATGGATCATCCTCATTGGCGAAAGTTGTAAAAGAATATTGATCACAGAAATGTGTTTTGATTATACGGCAAAAGAATATGCCATGAAATTGGATGCAAATGAATTTAAAAGGAATTGGATAAAATTAGGTGCATTATGGTAAGATGGGCTGTAAATATCTACTTTACTATGGAGGAAGTCTATGAACTTTAAACATGTTGCGCTCATTGGAATAGAATTGATGATATTCGTTTTATCTGCATGTGGAGGTATCCCAGCCAACCAAACCTCCTCACCCGGACAGGATCTGGTTGGTACAATGGTTGCAGAAACAATGACTGCCATGGCGTCTGATCCGGCTGCCCAATCAACGGATGTCCCTACTTTGCTTCCAGCTGACACCGCTGAACCAACATTTCTTCCACCTCCGGCAGTCTTGCACGTAGCCTATGTGAAAGATAATAACGCCTGGATCTGGATGGAAGGTGGCAGTACCCTCCAGTTGACAACTTTCGCAGATGTCAATGATGTTCGCATTTCTTCAGATGGGGGACAGGTTGCCTATCTTCGCGATACAGGATCTCTCTCCCACGAATTATGGGTGGTCAATGCTGATGGTTCCAATAATCATGTTGTTGCCAGCCAGGCAGATCTGCTTGCCACCTATTCAGGTTTACCTGCTGACATGCCTTCTGGTATCGGCGTTTTCCAGTTTGATTGGCGTCCCGGATCACACCAGTTATTTTATAACACCAGGCCGTTGTTCGAGGGTCCCGGGTTGGGTGGATTCGATGACCTACATATGGTCGATACGGATTCACTGGTCAAGACCACATTCTTCTTAACCGGAGATGGCGGGCGTTTTGTTTTCTCTCCAGACGGTAGTCGGCTGGGTTTGATCACGCCAACCTCGATCAGCCTCGTGAATGCGGATGGGACCCACCTGTATCGCAACGTGCTGGTGTTTCCATCAGTGATCACCTATAGTGAATATTTCTATTACCCCAACCCGGTCTGGGCACAGGATTCCAACGGCTTGAAAGTGGTTATCCCGCCAGGCGATCCGTTGGCAGATCCATTACTGCCTTCCAATGTATATTCCATTGCGGTGGATGGATCTCCAGCTGTATTGAGCGGTTCCATCATGGCGATGCCGTTTGCCTGGCCTGATGAAGCCATCTCTCCCGATCTTACTCGTCTGGGCTTTGCACAACCCTCCGGAGCACCCGGTTCAGGTGTGCGTGACATCAACCTGGCCAATGCGGACGGTAGCGGTGTGGTTATGTACTTGAATGCAGAAGGGGCAGAATTCCTTGGATGGCTGCCCAACTCGCTGCAATTTGTTTTCCGGGCAGCATCCGGTCCGGATATTGGCACACATGTCTCCAGTACAGCCGAAGGGTATTTCACCATTACCTCTGACCCAGCCCAGGTTCGTTCGATCAGCTGGGTGGATGCAACCCATTATCTCTGTCTCTGGCAGAATGGTGGAAGCACTGAACTTAAGTACAACGTACTCTCAGGACCTCAAACCGTGGTCGATTCTGGAGAGATTTGGAGCTACAGCTTTACCAGGTAAGCTTTCCATTACATTACACAAAAAGGGATCATCGACAAGGATGATCCCTTTTTAATTATGTCACTGCGAGGAAAACTTGGTTTTCCGAAGCAGTCTGAAGAAAAATAATTAACCTTAATGGTCTGGTTTTAGACCTTTAAGCTTTTGCCATAAACTTGTGATGGTTTCAAACCTGAGCAAGGTTTGAAAACCAACCACTCAAGAAGGATCAAATTTTAATCCACTGTCAGTGTTTTACTTAAGTTACGCGGGAAATCCGGGTCATAACCTCGCAGGATGCTCATGTGGTAGGAGAGCAGCTGCAGCGGAATGACGGATAGCAGAGGGAGTATGGAAGGTGTCGATTTTGGAATGATGATCATATCGGTGGCATTGCTTCTCAAGCGGGTATCTTCCTCGCCAATGGCGATAGCCCTCGCTCCCCGGCAGGTTACCTCGTTGATCCCGCTGATGATCAGGGGCACATTTTCTGAACCTGCGATGAAGATGATCGGGAAACCATCGCTTACCGCTGAAAGGGGACCGTGTTTGAATTCAGTGGAAAGCATCCCCTCACAATGCGCATAGGTTATTTCTTTCAATTTTAAGGCACCTTCGAGAGCGATCGGGTAAGTATACCCGTAACCCAGCGTGTACATGTCATTCCATTCGTTTATGGAAGGTGCGATCTCTTCAATCTGTGCTGCAGACATCTCGATGGTCTTTTCCATTAAATCCGGGATCCCCGCCAGTTCATCAGTATTGCCCCCGCCCAGTTTTGTCGCCAGGTATAGGAAAGTGATCACCTGGTTGGTGAATGTCTTGGTGGCAGGTACGCTGATTTCGTATCCGCAGCACAGGGGCAGGCACAGTGAAGTATTCTTGGTTAATGTTGAGCCGATGACATTGGCCATGCCCAGGCTGGTCATACCCCTCTGTTCAGCCACCATCATGGCGTTCAACACATCCTTGGTTTCTCCGCTTTGGCTGACGAAAAGTCCCAGGTCACGGTGGTCTACAGCTGGGCCATATTGGGGAATGAATTGAGGAGCCAGGGTTGGAATGGCAGACTGGCCAGCCAGTTGTGCAAAGTAAACCGAACCCAGCAGGCAGGCGTGGTGACTGGTTCCGCATCCAACCAGGTGAAACTGGCGCGCATTGCGGATCAGCTCGATGATCCTTTCAACTTCATCAGAAGAATCCAGCAAATGCAGCAGTTCCCTGGCGACTTGCGGTTGTTCGTGGATCTCTTTCAGCATGAAATGGGGATAACCGCCTTTCTGCACGGCATCCATGCTCTCAGTCACCAGTTCAACTTCACGCTCAATGAGCTTCCCGTCTTTCACTGAACGCAACTCAACATGATCAGACCAAAGGGTTATGATCTCTCCATCCTGTGGGCGGATGATCTTGCGTGTCAAAGGTAGAATGGAAGGAAGATCAGAGGATAGGCAGGTAAAACCTTCACCGATACCGATCACCAGTCCGGAGCCTTTCTTGATGCTGTAAAGACAGTCTTCATTCACCCGTCCTATAACGAAAGCATAATCACCTTCAAGATCACCATAAGCCAGGCGGATCGCATCGATGAATTCATACCCTCTATTCAGGTACCGTTCAACAGCATGAACGCAGGTTTCGCCATCATTCTCTGAACGGACGGTCATTCCTTCAGCAATGAATTGTTGTCGCAGTTCAGCGTTGTTGACCACGTTTCCGTTGTGGGCACCCACCAGGTCGCCGTTAGAGTCAAGGTGTGGCTGCGAATTAAGCTGGGATGGAGCGCCAAAGGTAGCCCAGCGCAGTTGGACGATCCCGCGCTTGCCCCTCATTTCTGAAAAATGGTACTTTTCGGAGACTTCCTCCACTCTGCCGACATCCTTGCGCAGGTCGATCTTCCCTTTTGTGGTCAGTGTTGCCGCACCAACCGAGTCATAGCCCCGGTAGGTTAATCGCCTGGCTGCATCGATCAGGATCGGTCCAAGCGTTTTTTCTTCATCCATCACGATTCCAAATATTCCGCACATACGAATTCCTTTGTCAATGGGTTAAAAAGCATCGCAAGTTTATCACATCGCCATAAATAATAATAAAAAAACTCCTCCTGATTAATCAGAAGGAGTTTATAGATACGAATTTAATGAGCTTATGCCCAGCCCTGCTTTCTTACAAAATCAGATAACCAGGGGACTTCAACCCACTTGCCCTGGAAAGCCATGATGGCCAGGTAGATCATGTAAATGCCACCAACCACCAGCAGACAGCCAAAAGTGATCGTGCCCAGCAGGTAAAGGAGCACAGTGAATGCCAGCGACAAGACCGCGTTATATTTGATAAAGGGTTGGTTTTTCTTGTCTTCCATCAGCAGAACAACGACGGCAATTGGCCAGAACAGCCAGCTTAATAGTGCCCATAATTTATCATCACTTGTTAAATCAGCATCAAATCTATGTTGGGTCATTTGTAAATCCTCCAGGTTTTTTTTAACGAAATATTAGGATAATTTTACTGCGAATTTAATTAAATTGCAACAGACAATAAAAAGATGAACCGGATAGGTATTAATAGGGGTTTTTATTGGGTTCTTTTTATGGTTTCCTTCCCGATAATACCTCTG
Organism: Anaerolineales bacterium; assembly: GCA_035283125.1. Classification (GTDB taxonomy): domain Bacteria; phylum Chloroflexota; class Anaerolineae; order Anaerolineales; family Villigracilaceae; genus UBA12087. Next base: position 8,424 of record DATEUN010000058.1, on the reverse strand, counting down.
TAGAATAAGCTTAATCTTCCGATGGATGAGACAAAGGAGTAATGCAATGGAATTTAATCAATTATTACTGGTGGCATTCCTGGTCGAGTCACTGATCCAAACGATCAAACCGCTGTATGATCGTTCAAAAGGTTGGAATTTGGATTCCTTGATCGCCCTCGTTATCGGAATCGGATTTTGTTACATCGTCAAGGTAAACCTGTTCAGTATTGTGGATTTCAATCTCGATTTCGGAGATCCAGTCATCAACCACTCCGTTGGTGTGGTACTGACCGGAGTTATTGCCAGCCGGGGTTCCAATTTTGCACACGACCTGCTAAAATTTGTTCAGAAATCCGCCATGCCAACCCTCGATAACGCAGTTGGATAATTAATTTTATTCTTCTCAAGGATATAAAGCCGGAAGCTGCCAGCGAAAATCTGCCACCTCCGGCTTTTTTGGTTGATATGATGCTTTCAAGTAGATTTTTCTTCCCGGATAAAAAAAGGTAAAACAGCAGCCAGGATGACCAAACCGGCAGTTAACTGGAACATGACCGAAAAACCATGGCTGTCTGCTATTGCGCCGCTTGCCAGGGTCCCTAATGCACCGGCTGAGTACATGAATCCGAGAGTTAAACCTGTAGCCATTCCCAGGCCGGATCGGATCACATGTTGTGCAAGCACAACAATGATGCTGTGGACCGACCCGGTAAAAAATCCAGCCACCGGTACCAGCACGTATAACCAGTTGGACCAGCCACCTTTGGCAATAATATAGATCGGTATGCTGGCTAAGGTCAACATGATCGAGATCACCTTCTGCTTGCCCAACCTGTCTGCCAGGGTACCTCCGACCACGTTTCCCAGCGCCGAACCACCCATGAATAATCCAACAATGACACCATACACAGCACTCGATTGTCCCATATCACTCAGAAATTTTGGGATGAATGTGACCATGTTCTGCTGTGTCCATGCTTGAAAGGAAGCCAGCAGCGCCAGCAGGATAAATCCACCCCTGGTAAAATTTCCCAGCGCAGGCGTTGTATCCTTGTTGCCATTGGTCTTCTTGAAAATGAAATCAGCTTTACCCAGCTGCCATGCCAGGTTGATCCCGATTGGCAGCGCTATCAGTCCGAGGATGGACAAAGAGATCTGTCCTTTCCATGCCAGCAGGAAACCACCGATGATCGGTCCTATCATCAAACCCAGCTGTCCAAACACAAAAAACCAGGAAGTGGCGGTTGTCTCACGGTTGGCGTAATGCAGTCGTCCCTGCAGGGTTGCCTGCATGGCTGCCACGGGGTGAAAAGCAGCCGACCCAAAACTGGCAAGTATAAGGCAGAAAATCGCAAATTTTGTTGGAAGGGTGAGTGACAGGCTGAACAGGACGCTGATCCAGATCAAACCGCCTGCTGCGATCCAGCGTGTTTTTCCAAGCCGGTCTGATAACCAGCCGAAGGCTGGTTGGGATATTGACGCTGCGACGATGTAAAGTGTACTGAATAATGCCAGCTGTGTTTCACTCCAATTCAACTCCACGCTCCAGAAGGTCAGGAGGATTGACCGCTGCGAATTGATCAGATCAACAATGAAATGTCCGATGGCAACAGAGTTAAATAGGGGATCCAGTAGAATGGGCATTATGGTGATCCTTAATAAGGTGGAACTGTTCGGTTCCTCAGCAATATAGCTGGTGATCCTCGATGTATTGATATACGGGAGATGTTACATAATAACGAAATGGTCTGTTCCTGGCGATCCTTATGCGGATCTGCTCAGAAGATATTCCCAATAGTGGCGCATCCATGAACTTCACCTTGTTTTTGATGTCGGGAAAATCCCTTTCGAGAAGATCCAGGTCGATCCTGTCCCCGGGTCTGCGCATTACCCCCAGTTCATGACAAGCGTCAATGAATTCTTTCGGTTTGTACCATGTTGCTAGGTTCCTCAGGGAATCACCACCCATGATGTATACAATTATTGCATCTGGATATTCATTTGCCAGCAGTTTTACCGTATCAACAGCGTAATGAGGACCTGGTCGGTCGATATCCAGCCTGGAAACCTGGAAATCAGGATTATTCGCCAGGCAAAGTTCCAGCATGGCCAGGCGGTGCTGCCAGGTCAGGATTGATTGATCTTTCTTGTGTGGTGGATCAGGGGTGAGGAGCCAGAGAAGGGTATCCAGGTTAAGTGAATCCACAGCTTCACCAGCCAGGATCAGGTGGCCAATATGGGGCGGGTCAAAGGTACCGCCGAAAATACCCACCCTCTTATTCATGGAATTACGATTGTTTCCTTGGTTCATGGATCTCCTGCCGGACAGTATAGTACAGGTTTTCAGCTTTCAGTTCGGTCAGCGAATAACAAGGGGCTTCCAGGTGGTCAGCCAGAGCTTGTGCCAGCCCCTGGTCGAAGGATGCGTGTTCCATGTTGATCACCACGCTGCGAAAATGATGTGCCGCGATCTGTTCAGCGAATTGGTAGGATTCTTCCTGGGGTGGAAGGGGACCCATCGATACGTTCCCTGCGCCATCCGTCAGGATCATCAATAGAGGTTCTACATCCGGGTGAAGCGTTTGCTCCTGTTTGAGGATGTCTAAAGACATCAATAAACCAGCAGAGAGGGGTGTTTTTCCTCCCACGGGGATATCTACCAGCGCTCGTTGTGCCATTTGGATTGAGGAAGTCGGTGGTAGTATCAGGGTCGCCCGGTCTTTCTGAAAAACGATTAATCCGACCCTGTCACGACGTTGATACGCATCTGTCAGCAGAGATAAAATAGCGCCTTTGGTGGCAGCCATTCTCTCAGCCACAGCCATGGACCAGGATGCATCCACCAGGAAAAGGATCAGGTTTGAAACTTTTTTGACTCTCACTTTTTGTTGTAGGTCCATGGGTTGGATCGCAAGAGCAACTTTCTTGCGTTGTTCATCTCTTCGTTTCTGGTACGGTGCAGCTGCCCTCAGGGTGGCGTCAAACGCCAGGTCACTCGTTTTTCCATTCGCCGGTCTGGCCTGGATATACCTTCCCCTTTTTCGCTTGGTATGTGTTTGTGAACGCCTGCCTGAGTGCCTTCTGGTGAGTTTATCCAGGGGAGTGTCCAATTTCCTGGGTTCAAATGTCTCCCCCACCTTGACTTTCTGACCACCTTCCCACCAATGGGCATCGTGTTTATCAAACACTGCCTGTTGACCGGGCTCAGCAGGGGATGGTTGTTCTGAGCTGTCCCCGTCTTCTGCTTCAGCGGTTACTTTTTTTTTTGTGTTTCGCTGTCTGCTTCTGTAGATTCATCATCAGCCGGTTCACCTTCGCTGGATGAACCTTGCAGCTCTTCGATCCGTTCCTGCAGTTGGTCTGGTGTGATCTCGGATTGCTGGAAAGGACCCCGTTTGATCCGGTGCGGGAGCGCAAGTTCAGCTGCCAGGGCAATATCACGGTCTGTAATGGCAGTTCTTCCATCAAAAGCTGCCTGTGCCCGGGCTGCTTTAAGGATCACCAGGTCTGCCCGGTGTCCATCAACATTCAGTGAGGATGTCAATCCTGCTATGGATAGAAGATCACGGCGTGAATAGGTCACTTTGTCAATCAGCTTCCTGGCCTGGTTGATCTTCCGGGTCATTTCTTCTTCAGATTCGAGCCATTCCTTGCGGAATTCCTCTGGGTTGCTTTCAAAAGCGAGGTTTCTTTCAATGATCAATACCCTCTCGCGCGCATCCCGGATGCCGGTTATCTCCACGGAAAGGGCAAAGCGGTCAAGCAGTTGGGGTCGTAAGTCTCCTTCTTCCGGGTTCATGGTTCCAACCAGGATGAATCGGGATGGATGAGAAAAAGAAATGCCTTCCCGTTCCACGATGTTCATACCCATCGCAGCGGAATCCAGCAATAGATCTACAACATGATCGTCCAGCAGGTTCACTTCATCGATGTATAACAACCCGCGGTTTGCAGATGCCAGTACACCTGGTTCAAAATGCCGTTCCCCTTTCTGGATCGCCTGTTCAATGTCCAGGGTACCTACAACACGGTCTTCCGTCGCAGAAACTGGTAAATTGACAAATGAGGTCATCCTGGTAGCGGTTGGTAAGGTTTCGCCGTTTTCAACTCTTTCACGGCACTCCGTGCACCATGTGGTCGGGCTGTTTGGGTCACAATCAAACCGGCAGTCTTTGACGACTGGAACGCTTGGCAGAAGGGCAGCAAGTGCGCGGGCAGCTGTTGATTTGGCGGTACCTCTCTCCCCCCGGATGAGGACGCCACCAATTCGTGGATCAACAGCATTCAAGATAAGTGCCCTTAACATGCGCTTCTGGCCCACAATGGCAGTGAATGGATAAATGGTCGGCATATATTCTCCGGGGGGGATTATAACCCTCTTTCTGTAATGTTGAGAGTTTTTTGGATTAAATTCCTTCATAATTGGTGGTAGCAGTCTTTTGACCTCTATCCTCGGGGGTTGCCAATCCGCATAATAACCTTTATAATACTTGGATATCTTTTAAAGCCGGAGTTTATCAAACCATGGAAGAGAACAACGCTCCTATCGAGCAAGAAAACCAACCAGAAGTTAACCAGAACGTCGAAAATACCAATGTAATGAACATGGAAACCTTATTGGAAGAAGAAGGCCTTGCCCTGGATTTCCCCCAGGCAGGTGAAATTCGTACTGGTGTGATCGCCAGTATCGGATCAGGCCAGATTCTGGTAAGTGTTGGAGCAAAATCCGAAGGTGTGATTAGCGGCCGGGAATTGGATAATATATCCCCAGCCGACCGGGAAGCGTTAAAACCTGGGAACGAGATCTCAGTCTATGTCCTTTCACCCGAAGATAATAACGGCAACGTGGTTTTATCTTACACCCGTGCCCAGGAGCAGTTGGGCTGGGAACTGGTTGAAAAAATGGTCGTAGATGATGAAACCTTCGATGGTGTTATCGATGGGTTCAACAAGGGTGGTTTGATCGTCCCTGTCCATGGATTGCGTGGTTTTGTTCCTTCATCTCAGATCAGCATGAACCGGCGTATGAATTCGGTCGGTGATACACCTGAACAACGTTGGTCAGCGATGCTTGGAGAACCCATTCAAGTGCGGGTGATCGAAGTCGATCGCTCACGCCGTCGGCTGATCCTTTCCGAAAGAGCAGCCAATTCCGAGAGTCGTCAGACTCTCAAGGAACGTGTCATTGACGATCTCCAGGAAGGCGAGGTCAAGACCGGTCGGGTGACAAGCCTGGCTGATTTTGGTGCCTTTGTGAATATCAACGGTGCCGATGGACTGGTCCATTTATCTGAGCTTTCCTGGGATCGAGTCCAACATCCAAGTGAAGTATTGGAAGTCGGCGAAGAAGTTGAAGTCAAAGTGATAAGCATTGACCGGGATAAAAAACGCATTGGTCTTTCCCTGCGCGCATTGACTGATGACCCCTGGTCAAAGAAAATTGCAGATCTCGAAGTCGGACAGCTTGTTGAAGGGGAAGTCACCCGGCTGACCAAGTTTGGCGCATTTGCCCGCCTTGAAAATGAAGTCGAGGGCTTGATCCATATTTCCGAGATCAGTGAAACCCGTATCGACCATCCCAAGGAAAGACTCAAGGAAGGCGAAATCCTGACACTGCGTATCATTCGCATTGATGCAGACCAACGCCGGATTGGATTGAGTCTGCGGAAGGTGGATTCTGGTGCATTTAAGGACCAGGACCTGGCAGGTTTTGATCTGGATTTGGATCTGGAAGATATTCAGGGAAAAGAACCTGAACAGGAAGATATAACCGAAGTCGTTTCGGATATGGATACTACTCCTGAGCCGGCAGCAGAAAAGGAAGCAACATCAGAACCTGAAGTAGAAATGGAAGCAGTTCCAGAACCAGAAGCAAAATTGGAGGAAACCCCTGAACCGGTTGCTGAAGTTGTTGAGGAAACCGAACCGGAAAAGAGTCTGGAAGAAACCTCCGAACCTGCACCGGACAAAGAAGCCTGATTGTAAATTGAGCGCATCTATCCCGATGCGCTCTCTTTTTACCCCATGAGACTAATAGTCGACGCACACGAAGATTTAGCCTGGAATAACCTTGCTTTTGAACGGGATTACACCCGTTCTGTGGCTGAAACCAGGAAGTCAGAGGAAAATAGCGATATTCCGTTCAACAACGATAACACCATGATCGGTTGGCCAGAATACCAGCAGGCAAGGGTGGCTGTTGTCTTTTCCACCCTTTTTGTTGCGCCCATCCGTAGAAAATTGGGTGATTGGGATAACCAGACCTATGGCGATATTAAAGAAGCTCATCAGCGTTATAGGCAGCAGCTGGATGTATATCACCGGCTGGTGGATAATCACCCAGCCAGGTTCAGGTTGATCCAGGATGGCGCTTCTCTGAAGAACCACCTCGATGATTGGAAGGAAGATGGCGAAACCCACCCGGTTGGTTTGGTCATATTAATGGAAGGGGCTGAAGGAGTTCAGAACCCGGCGGAACTTGAATTCTGGTGGGAAAAGGGAGTTCGTATCATCGGTCCAGCCTGGGCAGGAACTCGCTTTTGTGGGGGAACCCAGGAACCAGGACCTCTGACGGACGAAGGCCGTGCGCTCCTTAATGGTATGGCTGAATTGGGTTTTACGCTCGATCTCAGTCACATGGATGAGTTGGCTGCCAGGCAGGCTTTGGATGAATACCCCGGTCCCATCATAGCCAGCCATGCAACTTGTGCCGCCTTGTTGCCTGAATTTCCTGGTAACCGGCTCTTAAAGGATGATATTATCAGGGGTATCATGGAACGAAATGGAACAATCGGCCTTGTTCCAATGCTGCCTTTTCTTAAACATGACTGGAAAAAAACAGACGGTCGCCAGGGTTTGAACATGGATCCACTTTTAACCAACCACATAGACCATATTTGCCAGATGGCTGGTGACTCCAACCATGTCGGTCTGGGTACCGATTTTGATGGAGGTTTTGGATTGGAATCAGCTCCTGCTGATCTGGATAGTATCGCAGATCTTGCTAACCTGGCTGGTATCCTGGAGTCACGCGGGTATTCAAACCAGGATGTGGATGCGATCCTGGGGGGGAACTGGTTGCACCATCTGCAGGAGAATCTGCCGGGATGATTAACCCTTCTTCCAAATCAAACGAGACGAATAAAATCGGTTTACCTGCCAATAAGTTCAATAGAATGCGTTTTGGTCTATTCGTGACGTTGGTGGGATTATTTATCTTTCTTGTTGGTGCTCGTCCTTCCTTGTTTGGTTGGGATCGCAGCATAGTGGTCGGTTTTATCCAGATTTCTGTCTTCCTTGTGGGTCTGGCAGTCATATCCATTGGCGGTTATATCAGTCTGATAGTATTTTGGAATAATCATCCCCGCACCATAGCCGCTGATATTGGTCTGCGGCTGGTCAGCACGGGATATGTGATCGCAGTTTTTTCAGGTATGGCAGATGTATTTGGAATGGGTACGCAGACACTGCCAACCGTTCCCTCGTTTGGTCAACTGCAGGAATATGGCGTGCAGATTGGTGAAGCGATCATCGCCCTTGGGTTCTTCCTGCTTTTTCGCTTCCCAAAACGAAAACTGAGAGAAGAAATCATAAAACCCAGTAATTGATGATAAAAAAAACCCTAAAGGTTTGTTTCTAACCTTTAGGGTTTGGTGATTCTATTGCATTAACTTCGACAGAAAAATTCTTCACTCTCCGGTCGGGACCCAGATATTCTTGACTTGCGTGGCTTCGTGCAGGAACTCATGTCCCTCCCCCTTTTCGCGATCAAGCCAGTCACGCTCGATACCGTACCCAACCCAGGTCCGTTTCATGTTCACCGCAGATTCATATTCAATGTGATAACTTCCCTCGGCACTTCCAAAATACCAGATTGCATCCACATCCTCATGCTGCACCAGCGTTTTGGATAAATGATCCCTGTCGCCGGTGATAATATTGACCACGCCGCCTGGCACATCGGAAGTATCCAGAACCTGGTAGAGGTCGGTTGCACTCAATGGATATTTCTCACTTGGTATCGCCACAACTGTATTTCCCCTAGCAATGGCAGGTGCCACCAGTGATACAAATCCCAGCAGGGGAAATTCATCCGGGCAGACGATCCCGATAACGCCAACAGGTTCGTTTACAGCTACCGTGATGCCATGCAGTGTTGTTTCCTGGACCGTACCGCCATATTTATCTGCCCAGGCTGCATACGAGAACAACCTTTGAATGGCTGTATCAACTTCCTGCTGGGCTTCTTTTTTTGAGCAGCCTGTCATCCGGACGATTCGCTCAACAAATTCCCGGTTACGCATATCCAGGTTCTCAGCCATGAAATACAGGATCTGCGATCGGTTGAAACCATGCCTCATCGCCCAACCAGGTTTGGCGGTATGAGCTGCGTGGGCAGCTTCAACGGCATCCCGGATATCCTTGCGGTTGCCGTCACCTACC
>DATEUN010000057.1:0-74982 GCA_035283125.1 Anaerolineales bacterium | reverse complement strand
ATCCATACTGAAAAATTGATCCAGCAGGCTTTGGATCGCTTGATGGAAGGTCGCACGACATTCGTGATAGCACACAGGCTTGCAACAGTCCGTCGCGCGGATATGATCCTTGTCATGGATAAAGGTCGCATTGTCCAAAAGGGTCGCCATGAGGAATTGTTGCAGCAGGGTGGTTTGTATAGGGAGATTCATGATCTTCAATTAAGTCAGCAGAATTGGATGGTAACCGGTTCCGACATTGAAGAAATAAATCCCCATCTGGAAGATCCAGTTCATCCAGAAGGGGAGACTGCGTCATTGGAAAGGGGCATCGAACAATGAAGAAATCCAAATTGATTGCAGTCGAAAATTTTGATGCCATCGTACCACCCGATTATGTAATAGAGGCGGAAGAGCAATACAAGCACAACCTTAACACCAATTCAATTAACCGTTTGCTTGCTTTTGCCCGGCCATATTCCGGCAGGTTGCTTCTTTCTGCTGTTCTCATGTTTATGGCTTCAGCCGCTTCGGTTGCGGGACCTTACCTTGTGAAAGTGGCAATTGACAGTGGACTGATCGCTGGAGATGCCCTGGCTTTGCGAAATACGATTTTAATTTACCTGGCTGTGGCTGTATTGCAGTGGATAGGCACGTATTTTCGCGTCAACATCATGGCTTGGGTTGGGCAGACAATCATCTACGATCTTCGTAAAAAGCTTTTTGAGCATATTCAGGAACTTTCGTTGGGATTCTTTAGCCGATATTCTGTCGGAAGAGTGATTACCCGCGCCATTAACGATGTCGAGACCCTTCGTGAATTTTTCACATGGGCTGTTTTGGCGATCGCTCGTGACATTTTCACATTGACTCTCATCATAGTTGTCATGCTGGATATGAACCTTCGTCTTGCGCTGCTCACTTTCAGCGTTTTACCCGTGATGGTTTTGATTACCGTGGTTTTGCGCCGTGCCTCCCGTCTGGCGTATCGAAAAGTTCGCGCTGCCATTTCCTGGGTTAATTCCGTCCTTGCCGAAAATGTCAATGGTGTCCGCGTGGTTCAGGCTTTTTCCCGACAGAAATTGAACTATGAGAACTTCCGCGATTATGTCAATAAGTACCTGCTTGGAAGGGCAGTGGCAACTGCAAAAATTTCATCCTTGTTTAGTCCCAGTGTGGATGTTTTGGGCGCCATCGCAACTGGCTTGGTGGTTTGGTTGGGAGGAACTGCAGTCCTTGGTGAAACCATCACAGCCGGTGTGCTTGTTGCCTTCATCCTCTACATTGATCGTTTCTTCGATCCCATTCGAGATCTCAGCCGTCGTTATGACACTTTGCAGTCAACCTTGATCAGTTGGGAACGTATCATGGGTCTTATGGATACATCCGTGGAAGTCCGCGATGCTCCTTCTGCTCGCGATTTGCAGAAAATTCAAGGTCGGGTGGACTTTAATCAGGTCTCCTTCCATTATTCTGATGATCCTGCCCTTATCTTGTGTGACATCGATCTTCACATACTCCCCGGAGAAACGGTTGCCTTGGTCGGAGAAACAGGGGCTGGCAAAACAACCTTGGTCAAATTACTCTCCCGCTTCCACGATCCAACCAGCGGTTCGATCCATGTCGATGGTCTTGATCTGAGGGATGTGACCCAGGCATCCCTGCGTCAGCAGATGGGTGTGGTTTTACAGGATCCGTTCCTCTTCAATGGTACAGTGATCGAAAATATCCGCTTCGGGCGCCTTGATGCCAGTGATGAAGAAGTCGAGCAGGCAGCCCGTGCTGTGGGTGCCCATGAGTTCATCATCGCCTTGCGTAATGGATACCAGACCACGGTTGAAGAAGGCGGGGTTATGCTTTCAGTCGGTCAAAGGCAATTATTGTCTTTTGCCCGCGCACTCCTGGCGGATCCTCGAATCCTGATCCTTGATGAAGCCACTTCTTCTGTCGATACACAGACCGAATTGGTGATCCAGATTGCATTAAGAAAATTGCTCAAAGATCGGACATCCCTTGTAATTGCTCACCGCCTCTCAACGATCACCAATGCAGACCGCATTATTGTCATCCATGATGGCATGCTTGTCGAGCAGGGCACTCACCAGGAGCTCATGCATAACCAGGGTATGTATGCTGATCTTTACCGCACAGGTTTTCAGGATGAAGAGTCCTGATATGGATTACAATTACGAAATGATTTCAGACCCCGAATTCAACTTGTACAAACCTGAGCCTCTTCTGATCATTATCTCTGGTCCATCAGGAGTTGGCAAGGATACCATCTTGCAGCGAATGCAGGAAAGGGAGTTACCTATCCATTTCGTGGTAACTGCAACCACTCGTCCGATTAGGGAAAATGAGGTCGATGGCAGGGATTACTTTTTTGTCAGCCATGATGAATTTGCCCGCATGATCGAACAGGATGAGCTGTTGGAATATGCCATTGTATATAATGACTATAAAGGCATACCCAAGCAGCAGGTTCGCAAAGCCCTTGCTTCCGGAAAGGATGTCATCATGCGCATTGATGTGCAGGGAGCAGCAACAATTCGCAAGCTTGCCCCCGAATCACTCCTTATCTTCCTCACTACTGAAAGTGAAGAGGAGTTGGTCAACAGGTTAAAGAGTCGTAAAACCGAAACACCGGAAGGGTTGAACCTGCGCATCGCCACTGCCCGCCAGGAATTAAAGCGCATCGGTGAGTTTGATTATGTTTTGGTTAATCCGGACTTCCAGTTGGATGAAGCTGTGGACATCCTCTCCGCCATAATCCAGGCTGAACACCACCGTGTCAAACATCGTAAGGTATCGTTATAAAATTAATATTAATTAAGGACAATCTTTGAATCCCTTTCAACCACCTGAAAATAGACCACCTGAAACGCCTCCACCCGGGGCTGTTCGGGTCGCAATGCCAGTAAGCACACCATATGTAACCTATTCTCTGATCGCTGTCACGGTCCTGGCCTACCTGTTGCAGATGGTCAGTCAGTGGTTGACAGGCACGGATATCCTGGCTGGGTTGGGCGTTAAATATGGACCAGCCATTCGCCAGTTTCAGATTTGGCGATTGATCACGCCTCTTTTCTTGCATGGTTCCATCCTCCATATTGGTTTTAATATGTATGCGCTCTATGTATTTGGGCGCGGCATGGAAGCTCGTTTCGGTAAGATGCGTTTCCTTGCCTTGTATTTTATGACTGGTTTTGCCGGAAACGTTTTTTCATTCGTTTTAACCCCTGCTGCTTCATTGGGCGCTTCAACAGCCATTTTTGGGCTCCTCGGGGCTGAGGGTGTTTTTCTTTTTCAGAACCGCGAAGTTCTGCGAGGCAGAGCCAGTCGTGCCATTAACAACCTTATTTTTATGGCTGTGATCAACCTCATGTTTGGATTCAGTGTAAGTGGAGTGGATAATTGGGGGCATGTCGGTGGATTGTTGGGCGGTTTACTGTTCAGTTGGTTTGGCGGTCCGCTTTGGAAGATCGAAGGGATTTTTCCTTCCGTCCACATCGAGGATGAGCGCAAAGACAATGGGTTGCTATCAGGTAGCCTGGCTGTGTTGTTTTTCTTTATCCCCTTGGCAGCTATGGGTTTCCTCTGGCCGGTAAATTAAAACAAAATAAATCTATAAAGCCGGATTGGTTCATCTGATCCGGTTTTTTTATCGTTGCAACCCCTCGCGGTTAGGTGCTGTAATCTCTTTAAACCTTGCGAAAGTTTAAAACCTTCGCAAGGTTGTGGATTAAAAGATTATTCTTGTGGAATTTTAATGGAGGATCTTGAGAAGTTGCTTTATGTTGAGTTCTGTTGGGATCCGGTCCCTATGCCAGTGATAAGAGCATCCACAATAGTCAAGGGGAAGTCCTTGTGCAGGTACACCCATGCGGATCATTTCAAGTCCACCTTGTGCATTGGTCAGTGGGCATGACACTCCCACAACTCCCAATGAGTTTGATTTCCCGGTGATGCTGGATTCTCCTGAGTAGATCTTGAGATCATCGGGAATGATGGTTACCATGAAACCTTTTTTCTCTCCCAACTTGCTGATCTGGTTGACCCGGCAGCCAGGTGTGCAGTGCATGCAACGTTCACCAAAAGACGTTTGGAGTGCAAGACATTCATCATCAGGTTTGGCTTTCATACAGGGTGGCAGGATGACGATCTTTTGTGAACAATTATTAAAAACTTCTCTCAACATTCTGTTGAGCAATTCTGTTCCCACCATGTTCAGGTGGTACTCAACCCGGTTCTTCCCAGTGAAAAGGGAGTCCTCCCGCCAGCGGTAGTGGGGATGTTCTACCTCCAGGAACTGGTTGACATTTTCCGTGAAATTCCCCAGGCGTTTCAAACTGGTTTCTGTGAACCACTCAGCCAGGGTGATCAGCTTGAAAAGAATGGTTTCGAATTCTGACTTTGATTTCGTGAAAAGAAAACCTCTCCATGCTTGAACATTGTTGACAACCTCGGCAAATTCACCACTTGCCTCCAGCCAGTCCAACAGGAGATTAAAATTTTGCGGGGTTGCTGCAGGCTGTTCGCTGTCCTTTTCCTTATTGAATGAAGTGATCCCATTCAGAAGTCCCCTGAAGAAGTCTGCTATTGGTTTGAGGGTTGTGTTTGTCTTCCTTATGCTAACCAACCCCGAACGGACCTTTCGGGTGGACCTACTGGATTTCATTGCCCGTGCTCCGTAAATCTTCCACAGAATTCCCATGTTCAGCAATGCGAACGTATTTTCTTCAATGCTGAATTTATGCGGAAGGTTCCTATTTTCAATCCAGCCGTCAAAGGACGTGAGAAATTCCTTCATTTCCTCGCTTATATGCTTGCTCACCTCATCACAAAATCCAGCGATGATTTGAAAATATTCATCTGAATTATCTTTGCTGGTTTTTAAAGAGTATGTGATGATTTCGGGCATAGCGATTCCACTTGGGGAAATGGGTGATCAAGTTTGGGTTTTATCAGCATAACATCCCATCGGACCAATGTAAAGAGGAAACGGTAAGCCAACTCCATTTCTGCAATCCTCCTGTAAGGTTCTTGACATCCATTGAAAAAGTTAATAACGAAACATCCGCTATTTAGGCGGATGTTTCGTTTTGTTCACTATCAGATAGATAAAGGGTTGATTCCTTAGCCTTGCCTCGCCATGAATCGTTCCATCCGCCGCAGCGCTTCTTCGATCTTTTCATATGCCGTCGCATAGGAACACCGAACGAATCCATCTCCTCCTGCACCAAATGCATTTCCGGGCACAACAGCCACATGTTCTTCCTGCAATAATTTTTCGGCAAATATCTCATCGTCCATCCCAGAAGCAGCGATGTTTGGGAAGGCATAAAAAGCACCCTTTGGTTCGAAGGTGGTCAATCCAAGCTGGTTAAGTCCATGGACGATCAAACGTCGCCTGCGGTCATATTCCGCCACCATTTCCAGAACGAATTCCTCGCCGTTGCGTACGGCTTCTATTGCCGCATCCTGGGCGATGGTCGGTGCAGACATGATTGTGTACTGGTGAATACGCACCAATCCTCTTATCAGTTCCGCAGGTCCTGCCGCGTAACCGATGCGCCAGCCTGTCATGGCATAATCTTTGGAGAATCCTCCCAAAAGAAGTGTGTTCTCTCTTGCATATTCTGTCAATGTTGGGAAACAAACATGCTTGAAATCATAGACAAGGCGGTCATAGATCTCATCTGAAATGACCAGTAGCTGATTCTTTTCAGCGATCCGGGCAACCTCCAGCAGTACATCCCGTGAAGCGACCGCACCGGTCGGGTTGTTGGGATACCCGATGAAGATTACTTTGGTTCTTGCAGTGATCGCTTTTTCGATCCTCTTCGGGTCAAGCTGGAAATCATCCTCAAATCGGCTCGGGATCTCAACTGGCACCCCTCCTGCCAGGAGAACCTCGGCCTGGTAGGAAACAAAGCAGGGTGTCGGAATGATCACTTCATCACCCGGGTTTAAGACGGCTGTCAGTGCCAGGTAAAGAGCCTCAGATACCCCCACGGTGGCGATGATCTGGTTGCTCGCATCATATTCCGCACCATACAATCTTTTTAGATTGTCAGCAATAGCTTGCCGCAGTTCCATCTTTCCTGCGTTGGACGTGTAATGGGTCTCTCCGTGCTGAAGGGAGCGTATTCCCGCTTCGAGGATCGGTTTGGGGGTCGTGAAATCAGGTTCACCGATGCCGAGCGAGATCACATCTTTCATGGTTGCCGCGATATCAAAGAACTTCCTGATTCCGGAAGGTTTCAGGGTCGCAACTCGATCAGATAACATTCGCCTTTCAGAAATTTCTTGCATTAATTCTCCTCATGGTTGATGAATTCTCCATTCATCATATAATTCCACGTACGTGATTTCAAATACTTGCTCATCTCTCGTTTCCACGCGAAAGCATTTTCCGCCCGGGATCCGCCAGTGGTCAAGGATGGTTGTGACCTCCAGTCGCTCACCTTTCCAGGTTAGCGCTATCGGTCTTTCACCATATTCATAGCCTGAATGGCACTCAACGATTTCAGTCATCATAACTCTACTGTGCTGTCATCCCCAAGATTCAGTCTTGCTGCTGGACTTTCAACCCCTCTCCCTTTCACATTCACGTTGCAGCCAAGAAAGGAGTGTATCAGGTTGGCATCCTTGACTTGTGCACCTTCTTCCAGGATGCTGTCTTCAATTTTGCTGCCGGTTATGACACACCTGGAGCCGATGGATGCATTGGGTCCAATTTGTGAAGAGGTCACTCTGGCATCCGGGTGAATGTATACCGGTGGAGTAATTTTAACATCTCGGGTTGGTGTGTATGTGGAGGGATTCCTTCCCAATTGCAGTAAACGTTGATTGGTTTCCAGGGTGGCATCGATCGTGCCGGTATCCAGCCAGGTTTCAACTGGCTGCACTCGCATCTCGAGCCCTCTTTCGATCATGATATTGATCCCATCCACCAGGAAATATTCACCTTTCAATTGTAGGTCCCGCTTGAATTGTTCTTCGATGGCGGAGACCAGGTCCTCACCCGAACGAAAATAATAGCATCCCACCACTGCCAGGTCGTTATCCATGCTTGCAGGTTTTTCGATCAATCTCTTGATGATCTTCGCCTTGTTGATCTCCGCGACGCCAAACCTTCTCGGATCCTCGACCGATTTAACCCATGCGATGCCGCCCAGCGATTCATTTCCAATATCCGAAAAATCAGTTTCTATCAAAGTGTCTGAGTAGATCATCAGGATCTGTCCCTGCAGGTATTCCCTTGCCAGGTATATGGCATCCGATTGACCCCGCATTTCAGTCTGAACGACATAATCCACCTTGTAGTTGGGGTAATGCTCTTTCATGTAAACCGGGATTTGCATCTCTCCCAGGTTGGGGCTGACGATGAACACGTATTCGATCGTCAGGTCAGGTGGAAGGGAGTCGAAACTTTCCAGCAGGTGGTCAAGCGATGTCTTACCAGCCACACTTATCAATGGTTTGGGTTTGCTCCACGTATGCGGACGCATCCGTGTTCCATGCCCTGCCATCGGGATAACGATTGTCAGTGTTTTGCTCATCAGTCTTCCCATCTCTTTTTAAGAACTTGGGTATGGATTGTAAATGATGCTCATACCATTCTATATTTTACTTTATTGTTCCCGGATGGTGATTAATGGCTGGGATTTGGTTCGTTCCTTTCACTTTGGTTGGGGTCTTGGCTAATTGATCCATCATGATAAAAAAACAGGTCATGATGATCCTCATGACCTGTTTGGACTGCAATTTTTGCTTCGCCAGTTTATACCCGCAGTGATTCTATCGATCTCTCCAACACCGATACAGCTTGCTGGACAGTTTCCCGGTCAAAGGCAAATTTCCCGCCTGCGGTTGCAAACAATTCCGGAAGGGTGACCTTGCCTCCCAGGGAAAGTGCTTTTCGATAGCTTGCCACCGCCTTGGATTGATCTTTCTGCGCATTGGCAAAGATCTGTGTTGCACCCAGTTGTGCCATGCCGTATTCAACATAATAGAAAGGTACCTGGTGAATGTGCAGCTTGCGGTGCCACCCGGTTTTAAGTTCATCATCCAACCCGCTCCAATCAATTGCTGGAATGAATCGATTCCACAGTTCTTCCCACTTGGCGTCGCAGCTAGCTGGCTCTGACCCGCTTTTCGGATTCTCATATACCCAGTGTTGGAAGGCATCCACCACCGCCATGAAAGGCCAGAAAAGAATGCAGCCCTCCATGTGTTCAATTCTTGCCCGGGCTGCTTCCTCGGCAGTATAAAATCCACCAAATTCCTGCGTCAGGTAAGGTGCCGCCAGGAGTTCCATTCCCATCGATGCAACTTCTGCAAACTCCATGGGTACATTCAACTGCTGTGCATAAGGTAACGCAGAAGATTCAAATACATGGAAGGCATGCCCGCTTTCATGCAGCAGTGTTTGCACGTCATCGTGCTGGCCGACCGCGTTCATGAATACGAATGGTTTTCGGATCACATCAAACGAGGTGCAGTACGCTCCTGGAGCCTTGTTTTTTCGATTGGGGAGATCCAGCATGTGATTATCTTCCAGTTCCTTGAAATATTCCCCGATCTTTTTATCTACATGGTTGAATATGGCTGCGGTTTTATACTCGAATTCATCCATATCCTTGAAAGGCTTAAGCTTCGGTTTTCCGATATCCACCGGTCGCCCGAACCAGCCGTCAGTCAGGTCCCATGGACGAAGGTTTTCCAACCCCAGGTCATTACGATGGTTATCGTAAATTCGGGTTGCAGCAGGCACAACCACTTCCTCGATCGCCTTGTGAAACGATCGGCAATCTTCTGGAGAATAATCAAACCGCAGGAAATTCTGCCAAGCATATTCCCGCCAGCTCTTTTTCCCGGCATTCCTGGCAATTGCTGCCCGGTTTTCCATGAATTTTCCCCACAGGTCGTTGATCCCTTCGCGGTCTTCCAGCCTGCGGTCTAGGATTGTGTGCCATAGCGCTTCCCGTTTTTCACGGTCAGGATTATTTAATTTTTGGGTCGCTTGGGTAAGGGTTATTTCTTTTCCCTCCCATTCTATTACTTCTGCCCCAATGATCTTGTCGTACTCCAGGCTTAATTTTTGTTGCTCAGAGAGCAGGGATAGGTTCTCATCGCGGAACAGGTCGGCTTCAGCCTTCATATTACGAAGTGGGATCTCGAAACCTTCCGGCTGCAAACCGCTTTCCAGAAGTCTTACTTTTAACTTTTGAAAAGCACTTCTTGACGCCTGTAATAAGTTATCCAGGAATGCTTTGAACGATTCTTCTGCTCGTTTGTCTGCAGTATTGACGGTGGTTGCCAGGGACAGCCGGGCATAGGTTTCGGAAATGATATCGCTAAGGACGGTCCAATCCAGGAGCCATTGTGCCACGTTCCCTTTGTTCAACGGTCTGCTTTCCAGGTCATTTGCGTATGCCTCCAGGTCAGTCCATTTCAATTTAAGGATGCTTTCTGCATCTTTGGGTAAAGTTTGGAAATCCATATTAATCCTTTCAATTGGTTTTATGATGACTTATTATAAAAGTCTTTAATCCAAAATGAAACAATTCACAAAATGGTTAATTTTGCCAGTGACGCCGCCAGGCGTTTCAGTCCATAATCCTTGAAATTCACGGCCAGGATTTCATCATCATCTTGCAGGCGGCTCTCCAGTACAGTCCCTTCCCCCCATGTCGGGTGTGAAACCCTTGTGCCAACAGGGTACTCAGCCTCCTTGTTTACGAAAGATATCGCATGCATAGGCGGACTCCAGGTTGTTGAAACTCTCGCCTTGCTCTGCCAGTTATATCCTTTAAAACGCCCATTGATCAGTTCATCTGGAATGTCCTCAAGGAATCGGGATGGGTAGGTTTCTTCTCCATAACCCCTCCCACCTCTCCGTTGGCATCGTATCAGGTAGAGGCGGTCTTTGGTGCGCGTGATTCCCACGTAGAAAAGCCGTCGCTCTTCTTCCATTTCTTCCGGTTCATCGAAAGAGCGCGAGTGCGGCAATATGCCATCATCCAATCCCACGATGAAGACAGCCCCAAATTCCAATCCTTTGGAGGAATGCAGGGTCAGCAGGGTGGGGTGGTCGATCCCTTCCGGCAGAGTATCCTGGTCTGAGATCAGGGCAACAGATTCAAGAAAATCCAGCAATCCGCGTTGATCGTATTCTTTTGCCAGTCGTCGTAGTTCCTGGACGTTCTCCCACCGTTCTTGACCTTCCTCCGTCTCATCATCGCTCAGGGCTTCCTTGAAATGAATATCTTCCACGATCCTGTCGAACAGGTCGCTGACAGAAAGCGCATCCTTCTCGTTCACCCATGCTTGAAATAACCTGCCGAAGGATGCTAGCAAGGATGCACTCCGATTTGTGAATAAGGTCCATGCACTGCTCCCTTCACCCCGTGCCAGGCTGAAAAGAATTTCATAAGGATGGTCTCCTTCTTTTTCTGCAGTTTCAATAAGTACTTGAAAGGTCTTCTGCCCGATCCCGCGTGTCGGTGTGTTGATCACTCTTTCCAGGCTGATGCTGTCTGCCGGGTTGTACACCAATCGTAAATAAGCGATCATATCCTTGACTTCCCGGCGCCCATAAAAGCGCTGCGCTCCTACCAGACGATAGGGAAGCCGCGCCTGCAGGAATGCCTCCTCCAATAACCTTGATTGTGCATTGGTGCGGTACATGACCGCAATGTCACCCGGTGAGAATTGCTTGCTTGAGATTAACTGTACAATGGTTTCCACCACGTAATCAGCTTCACCATAATCATCCCTTGCTTCATGGTAGATCAGTCTCTCCCCGTCACCCCGTTTGCTGAAAAGGTTTTTTTGATAACGTTTCTCATTTTGATTAATCACCTTCATGGCGGCATTCAGGATGTTTTGGCGTGATCGATAGTTCTGCTCCAGTTGGATGATCGTCGATTGCTTAAAATCCTTTTCAAACCGTTGTACATTGCGATGATCGGCTCCCCGCCAGCGGTATATCGACTGGTCCGGGTCTCCCACAACAAAGATGTTCTGATGGACGGATGCTAGCTGCTTCAACAGCGTGTATTGAGCCAGGTTGGTATCCTGGAATTCATCCACCAGGATGTACCTGAATTTCTGGGCATATTTTTCTCTTACGGCAGGGATATCAGCCAGGATTTGGGCGGTATACAGCAGTAGGTCATCAAAATCAACTGCATTGCTCGCTTGCAGGGCTTCCTGGTAAACCTTGTAAACAAGCTTAACCACTTCATCACGGTAGGTTTGTTCCGGGTAATTCTCAGCACTGATCAACTCATTTTTCGCATTGGAAATGGCTGCATGGATGCTTGCCGGTCGATGGATCTTCACATCCATGTTTAATGAATTCAAAGCGGATTTGACCACCCGCTCTTGATCGTTGTCATCATAGATCACATAGTTGGAGGTTATTGGCAGGTATTCCGCTTCAGCCCTCAGAATTCGGGCGCACATGGCATGGAAAGTCCCCAGCCATAGTCCCATTCTTGTCGCATCCTCACCGATCAGTTCATTGACCCTCTCAGCCATCACACGGGCAGCCTTGTTGGTAAAGGTGACCGCCAGCATTTGCCATGGTCGAATCCCCATGCTTTGTATCACGTATGCGATCCGGTTTGTCAGCACCCGCGTTTTTCCCGACCCTGGTCCTGCCATTACCAGAACCGGTCCCAATTCACAGGTCACAGCCTGGCGTTGTTGTTCGTTGAGTTTGTCGAGAATATCCATGAATGATTACATATCCCTTCCACGCCGGGATTTTCAAACATAATGGGTGGGTGCTTTTATTATTGGTTTCTTTACTCAGCTAGTTGCGAAGTACAGAAAGGACAGCGGCTGGCTTTGATCGGGATGGATGAAAGGCAGAAAGGGCAATCCTTGTTTGTTTCTTCAACTGCCTTTTCCGGGACAGCTGGTTTTTGGAGACGATTGATCATGCGAACGAAAAGAAACACAATGAAAGCAACGATCAGAAAATCGATGATGTTATTAATGAAGAGTCCATAGTTCAGGGTTGGTGCTGCTGCCTCCTGGGCATTCTGCAGGGAAGCGTATTTGCTTCCGTCTAACGAGACGAACAGGTCCGAAAAATTAACACCGTTGAGAAGCATACCGATGGGTGGCATGATGATATCATTGACCAGGGAACTGATGATCTTTCCAAAAGCGCCGCCAATGATCACACCCACTGCCAGGTCTATGACATTACCACGCATCGCAAATTCCTTGAATTCTTTAAGCATGGTCAGCCTCCTCTAAAATAAATACATTTCTAATCAATCGTGCTGGTCATTGTACCGTTTGCTTAGTACGGTGTCAACGAGACCGGGGGAAAACGGAGTGAAATTTGATTACTTGCCAAATCTCCATAAAATCGTATGATTCTGATATAATTGCTTCATTAGATTCACAGTTGAGTGATCTGAATTGGTCCTGCATAATTGGATGGAATACCCCAAATGCAGAATACTTGACGATTTACTCATCTTGTGTTAATCTAGAAAATATCTCCCTGGAAGCATAGGCTCATCGCCAGGGAACAATTTAAGAGCCTATCCGACAATAGGAAAATTTACGATTTGCAATATAATTCGGATAGAATTTAGTCAGGAAAATAAAGGAGGTGATTCTTTTATCAAGAGAGAATCTCAAGTATTTTCGTACACGTATTTAACCCTAACCTGTAAATAATTTATTGGAGGAGAAAGATAATGTCAAGTAAACGCTTAATGATGGTTGTCGGTGTGATCCTCGCTGCTAGCATGATCCTGTCAGCGTGTGCACCTGCCGCAACCCCTGTTGCCACTGTAGTACCTGGGGTAACCGGAGCACCAACAACGGTTGCTACCGAAGCTCCCACAGCGGAGCCAACTATGCCGCCTACCACCCGACACGGTGGTTGGTTGGATGAGATCGACTATACAGTGGCAGTGACTTCAGCTGATGCAGTCACCCAGATTAAAGCTGGTTCACTCGATCTGTTCAGCTATGGTCTGGCATCAGATAAATTGGCTGAGATCAAGGATGCTGGTCTGTGCTATGTCCAATCCTATGGACTGTATTACGACGCTCTGTTCAACCCGGCCGTTTTCACAGATGCTACCAAGCTCAACCCCTTCTCGAATCGCAAGATCCGCGAAGCCATGAACTATGTCATCGATCGCGAATACATCAACCAGGAAATTTACGCTGGTGGCGCATTGGCTAAGTTCTTCCCATTGACAACCCAATTGGTTGACTACACTGATATCATCGAAGTCGCCCGCGGTCTCGAAGCCAAGTATGCTTATAACTTCGAAAAAGGCCAGGAGATCGTTGATGCCGAAATGGCAGCCATGGGCGCCACAAAGGTTGACGGCAAGTTCATGTTTGCGGATGCTCCTATTTCCCTGCTCTTCCTCATCCGCAACGATGGCGATGGCACCCGGCTTCTCTGGGGTAACTACTTCGCCGATCAGCTTGAAAAGTTGGGCTTCGCAACCGAACGCAAGGAAGCCAAGTCATCCGAACTTTCACCCTTCTGGATTGGCTCAAATCCTGAAGATGGTCTGTGGCATGTTTACACAGCTGGTTGGGGTTCAAGTGGTTTGAACCGCGACGAGCGCACCATCTTCCAGGAAATGTACCTGCCCTCCAGTGCCCAGGGTATCCCTGCCTGGACCTACAATGTTCCTGATCCAGTCTTCCAGCAGGTTGGCGACGACCTGGCCAATGGTAACTACGATACCCTCCAGGAACGCCATGACCTGATCGTTCAGGCTCTACCCCTCTCACTTGAGGATTCATTCCAGGTTTGGATTGCTGACTTGCAGGTCTTCGTACCTTTCCGCTGCGACCTCGAAGTTAGTGCCGATGTTGGCGCCGGCGTTGAGACCACCTTCATGTCACCTTACACCATGCGCTACACCGGAATCGAAGGTGGCGTAGTCAAAACTGGTACAACTGATACACTCTTCACCGATCCTTGGAATCCTATCAACGGTTCCAACTGGGTTTCCAGTGCCTATGCACAGAATGCTACCGGAAGCCGTGGCTTGATGCCTGATCCTTACACCGGTCTTGCCTGGCCTCTGCGCGCTGAGAAAGCTGATCTGGTTGTCCAGACCGGTATCCCCGTTCAGGCTAACCTCGACTGGGTAACACTCTCCTTCGTCGACGAGATCACAGTTCCTATAGATGCCTGGGTCGATTGGGATCCTGCCACTCAATTGTGGGTCACCGCCGGAGAGAAATTCCCCGATGGTGTAACAGCCAAGATGAAGAGCACCATTTACTATCCTGCTGACCTATTCACAACTGTCAAATGGCATGACGGCAGCTTCGTTTCCGTAGCTGACTTCGTCATGTACATGATCGAATCATTTGACTACAGCAAGGAAGGCAGTGCCATCTTTGATGAGGACACCGCTTCCAACTTGGAAGCCTTCCTCTCCGCCTTCAAAGGTGTTCAGATCACATCCACTGATCCTCTCACCATCGATACCTACAGCGACAATGTCTACGCAGATGCTGAGCTCGATATCACCAGCTGGTGGCCAACCTCCACCCTTGGTGAAGCTTCATGGCCTGTTCTGTCAGTCGGCAACCTTGCTGTTGCCAACCAGGAACTTGCCTGGGGTACTGGCCAGGCTGATCGCTGGGAAGTCGAATGGATGAGCCTCGTTGCTGGACCAAGCCTCCCGATTCTTGTTGAGAAACTTGATCAGGCTATTGCAGACAACACCATTCCTTACGCTCCCACCATGGCTGCTTACCTGACCGCTGACGAAGCAACTGCCCGCTACGCTGCCTTGAAGACCTTCTATGAAACCTATGGTCACTTCTGGGTTGGAACTGGTCCTTACTACTTGGCTTCTGCTGACCTGAATGCTGGCTCCGTCGTTGTCAAGAACAATTTTGAGTTTGCTGACCTTGCAGACCGCTGGTCACGCTTCAGCCTGGCTCCTCTCGGCGTAGCTGCCCTCGAGGGACCTGCCCAGGTCAAGATTGGCGCCGAAGCTGTCTTTACAGCCACCTTCACCCTGAAATCCTCGGGTGATGCTTATCCAACCGCTGACACCAACAGGGTCAAATTCCTCGTCTACGATGCTGAGGGTCTGACAATCTATGTTGGTGAAGGCGTTGCCGCTGGTTCTGATGGTGTCTTCACCCTGACCATTCCTGCCGATATCACCTCCAAATTGGTTGCTGGTACCGGCTCGATCGAAGTTGCAGGCGTATTCATCCCTGTCGCCATCCCGGCATTCACATCACTTGACTATGTTGTTGTTCCCTAGCCTTAAGTGATGGTTCTGTAACACAAAACGAGGGGCAAGGGTCTCCCTTGCCCCTCAGTTTTCTTATATGCACCATAAAGAATTTATTGAGTAGGAAAATTATGGCTGAAGAATTGGTGATTCCAAAACTCGATGGCGCTCAAGAAGCCAAAATAACATTTAAAGACAGCACATTCATGCGTATTTTCCGCTATACCTCTGTCAGGATATTAACCATGGCGATCACTGTCGTGATTGGTGTTTACCTCACGATTCTTATCGCCAACATGGGTGGCTATGTCGATACCATCATGCGCAATGATATCCGCGACACCATGACGCAGACGATCCTTCTAAATCCTGCCTACCGTAACCTTTCTACCGAGGCGAAGACCAGGATCGTCCAGGAAAAGATAGAAAATGAGATTAAACGTCGTGGGCTCGACCAGCCATTTGCCATTCGCTCTGTTCGTTATCTGAAAAATGCACTCACTTTGAACTTGGGTCGCGCTGTCCAGATGTCCAGCGACCAGGGTTCAAAGCTGGTCAGGAATATTTTATTGGAACGCTTGCCAGCTACGCTATTATTAACGGGTACATCCCAGCTTATTCTATTTTTCGGTAGTCTTTTTATTGCCTTATCCCTTTCCAGGAAGTATGGCAGCTTCTGGGACAAGGTGATTATCGCCGGCTCACCAACTTCCTCAGTACCAAGTTGGTTTTATGGGCTCTTTTTCATCTTGATTTTCGCCGCGGTCTTGAAGGTTCTCCCATTTGGAGGTCTTGTTGATGTGCCGCCTCCCGACAACCGTGTCGATTATTACTTGAGTATTCTTAAACACCTTATCCTGCCTTGCACCTCAGTTATTGTCAGTTCCATGTTTCTGAGTATTTATAACTGGCGTACCTTTTTCTTGATTTATTCCAGCGAGGATTACGTCGAAATGGCAAAAGCCAAAGGGTTGACTTCCAGCGATGTCGAACGCCGTTATATTCTTCGTCCTACGCTGCCAACCATCATCACCAACTTTGCCTTGCTGGTCATCACCTTATGGACTGGTTTTATCATCACTGAAACGGTTTTTAAATGGCCAGGACTGGGTGTCACTCTCTACCGTGCCATCGGTTTTTATGATACACCGGTGATCGTGGGCTCGACCATTATTTATGCCTATTTGTTGGCTATCACTGTCCTTATGCTTGACTTTGTCTATGCCCTGGTGGATCCCCGGGTTAAAGTTGGTTCAGGGAGCTCTAGATGAATCAATTGAAGATTGCCTTTAAGAATCTAAAACAATATCCATCAGCGATGGTGGGCTTGGGAATTATTCTCTTCCTGGTCTTAGTTTCTGTTTATGCCTTGGTTACCATACCGTATTCTGAGGCTGTCTATCTTTGGCGGGGCGGGGAGGATGTTTGGTATCAATATCCAAAATACGCAGCACCGTCATGGTTCAACTTCTTCTCTGAAAAGAAACAGCCTATCTCGTTCTTTGTGAATACCGCTGATGGCTCCATGGAAAAAGTGGTGACGCATAATACGGAAGATATTTCTACCATTGAAGCAAATTATTCATTCGATTATCAAGCCGATGGATTACCCCAGGAAATCACCATCTATATAAGACCGGAAGTCGGTCCAAAATTTCCTTTTATGTCCATTAGTTGGATCACCCCAGATGGAAGAGAAATTCGAATCGCTGATATGGTTGTGCAGAATAAAACTTCTTATCGGTTTTCCCAGGATGAAAAGCTTCAGGCAAAATTGAAAAGCGAAAAAGTCATGCAGGTCCTCTTTTCAGATCCGGAATTGGAAACTCCCACGGTGTTGAAGGGTACATATCAATTGAAGATGATAGCAACAACCTTCACCAATGGGGATGAAATGGATATGGAATTTGTTCTCTTTGGGACACTTTCTGGCGCTGCCGGAACAGATAAATACCGTCGAGATCTTCTGCTCCCATTGCTTTATGGAACTCCGATCGCTTTGGCATTCGGTATTTTAGCTGCCTTGGGTACTTCCTTGCTTACATTGATCATCGCTGCCTTTGGCACATGGTATGGAGGCTGGATTGATGAATTGATCCAGCGAATCACGGAGATCAACCTTGTTTTACCTTTCCTTGCTATTCTGATCATGGTAGGTACATTCTATTCGCGTTCTCTCTGGTTGATGCTGGGAGTAACAATTCTTTTGAGCATCTTTTCAGGTGCCATCAAAACTTATCGGGCAATTTTCCTTCAATCAAAGGAATCCAGTTATATTGAAGCTGCCCGTGCATATGGTGCGCCCAGTTCTCGCATTATCTTTTCATATTTGGTCCCACGCATGGTCCCCTTGTTGATTCCTGCCTTGGTTTCATCGGTCCCAACATATGTGTTCCTCGAAGCATCCTTGGCGGTGCTCGGTCTTGGTGACCCGATTCTTCCCACTTGGGGAAAGGTTATCAATGACGCCTTTACTGATGGTGCTCTTTACCAGGGAAGATATTATTGGGTTTTAGAGCCTGCTATTCTATTGATGATCACCGGATTCGGTTTTGCAATGCTTGGTTTTGCATTGGATCGACTCTTTAATCCTAGGTTGAGGGATATATAAACCATGACACAAGAAAACAGATTGTTACTCATCGAAGACTTGGTTCTTTATTTCAATACCCACCTGGGACCTGTCCAGGCAGTCGATAAAGTTGATTTTCATCTTGATTACAACCGGGCAGTCGTAATTCTCGGTGAATCTGGATGTGGAAAAAGCTCCCTGGCAAAAGCTATCCTTCGCCTGCTTCCCAGGAATGTAGCCTCGTATACCGGTAAGATCATTCTGGAAGGTTCAGATACGATGGCGTTGGATGACGAAGAATACCGCCAGAATGTCCGCTGGGTGGGAATGTCTTACGTGCCGCAGGCAGCCATGAATGCCCTCAACCCTGTTCTTAAAGTAGGTGAACAGGTGGCTGAACCCGCCATCATCCATCTCGGCGTTTCCAAGGAAAAGGCAGTTGAGCTTGCCAAGAAAATGTTCAAGCATGTCGGAGTTCCGGAAGGATTCCTGAACAGGTATGCCTTTGAATTAAGTGGCGGGATGCGCCAGCGGGTTGCCATAGCCATGGCTTTGGTCACTTCACCAAACCTGATCATTCTGGACGAACCCACCTCGGCACTGGATGTATTAACCCAGGCGAATATATTTAATGTCCTTAAGAGAACAAAAAAGGAATTGGGTACCAGTTATATCCTGATAACTCATGATATTGCCACCTCTAGTGAATTAGCTGATGATGTTGCCGTCATGTATGCCGGCCAGATCGTGGAATATTCTGACGCACATCGCTTCTTTACCAATCCACTCCACCCATATTCCAAGGCTCTTATGGATAGTGTCCCCACCCTGAAGGGAAGAAAAGTTCTTGACTTCATCGTTGGTCAACCGCCCAGCTTGATCGGTCTCCCGCCAAGATGTCGCTTTGCTCCTCGCTGCAAATCCCGTTTCGAAAAGTGCGAGCAGGAACCGCCTACCTTCGAGAAGGATGGCCGCAAGGTGAAGTGCTGGTTATATGAATGAGAGATAGGAGCAAATGATGACTGTTGAAACAATGGAAATGAACACAGCAATTGAACAAAACGACCACAGCGATGCCCTTCTTTCTATTCAGAATCTGCGCGTCTGGTTTGAATTAAAGAAATTTGGTTTTGGTCATGCAGGCTATGTCCATGCTGTCGATGGAGTTTCGTTTGATCTTGGGCATGCCGAGTCCATAGCTGTTGTTGGCGAAAGTGGTTGTGGAAAATCAAGCCTGATGAAAACGATCCTGGCTCTTTATGAACCAACAGAAGGCAAAATAATATTCGATGGCAAAGATTTAAGTGAGATGGATTCAAAGGAAATGCAGTGGTACCATGGTCAGGTCGGCTATGTACAACAGGACCCTTATGGTGCCCTGGCTCCTTTTATGACAATTCACCGGATTTTGGAAGAACCTTTAATTATTTCCGGAGTTAAGGATAAAGTCGAGAGGGAACAACGGGTTCGCAAAGTTATGGAAGAAGTAAAGCTCCATCCTGTTGATGATTATTTGAAAAAATATCCTCATATGCTCAGTGGTGGTCAGCAGCAGCGTGTTGTCATTGCCCGCGCCATGATTCTCGAACCCAGGTTGTTGGTCGCAGATGAACCGGTTTCCATGTTGGATGCTTCCGTTCGCGTTGAAGTCTTGAAATTATTTGAAGGATTGCAGCAGAAATATAACCTGTCGGTGATCTACATCACCCATGACCTGGCTACTGTTAGTTACTTCTCCTCACGCATCTTTGTAATGTATGCTGGTAGAATTGCTGAAAAAGCAGAAGTGCATCATCTTATCAATAACCCATTACATCCATATACCCATGCATTATTGCAGGGCACCTCTGATCCGGATGCAAATAACGCAGCCTCATTCAAGGAAGTACCTCCAGGCGAACCACCCAGCCTGATCGTACCCCCTCCTGGTTGTCGCTTCCATCCGCGTTGTCCCCAGGCTATTGCAGGTTTAT
This sequence comes from Anaerolineales bacterium, assembly GCA_035283125.1. Lineage (GTDB taxonomy): Bacteria > Chloroflexota > Anaerolineae > Anaerolineales > Villigracilaceae > UBA12087. Next base: position 55,192 of record DATEUN010000057.1, on the reverse strand, counting down.
GCGAGGTGGAAGAACCACCGGAGTTTGAGCCTGAAGCCAACCATTTCGTTTCTTGTTGGTTATACAGGGAGGAATGATCCTATGTTCCTTATTTCCACTCCTCGTAGAGCACTGATTACTGCTTTTATTTTGATGCTGCTTGGAGTGATTCTGCCTTTTATGATGGTGACTAAAGAGATCGAATCAACTTTCTTTTTGAATTTTCTCTCCTACATATTATCTTTATCGGGTATGCTGATAGGGATAATTGGAGTCGCGCGCGCGGGAATTAAGGGCAAAAAAAGAAAGTAGATAGGTGTGACTGGATTCTTATGACAGGCATTTTATTCTCATGCCTGTCATATTTATTAATGCGAACCTCCTGTAAGCTATGGTGGCGATCGCAGTACTTGGTTGTTGTCATCCCGCACCTTTTTCATCGAAGTGCGGGAATTTTTTATTCCTTTCTTTCCCATAAAGATGATTATCTATGGTTGATCAATTCTTCTCCCGTTTGACTTGTGATAGAATTTAAAAATGCAGTATTCTCATCGCATTTTGATTGTTGAAGATCAATTTGAAGTCGCCCGTCTGCTTAATTCTGCTTTAATGACCCTCGAAAGGAACCTTGGTCTTGTTAATATCCCTTCAGGGGAAGAAGCGATTCTCGATGCCATGAAGAACCAGGTCGATCTGATGGTTATCGACTATCGTCTCCCCGGTATCAATGGACTTGAGTTGCTTCGAAAAGTTCGCCGTTTCAAACCGGCATTAAAAAGCATAATGATTACCGGGTTATCCGACCCCAAAATTTGGGAGCAAATGGAAAAGGAGCACCCAACTGCACTCTTTAAGAAACCTGTTCCTATCCCGGACTTCTTGGATGCAGTAATTCAGGCATTGGAACCCGTCAGCGGGTCAAATCTCTCCGCTGGAGAACTGCATACGATTGATGATGATCAGGAATTGAAAAGTCTTTTCCATGATTTAAAAAACAAATTTAATGCCCAGGCAGTTATCATGTTTAATGATCAGGGACGCATTCATGCCAGTATTTGTGACCTGGATGAAGCATTGGATGAAAGTTCATTGATAAGCCAAATTCTCCCAATACTTGCTTCAGTTCGTAACCTTTCGAGAATGAATGGAAACGATGATTATTCGAGCTGGCATATCTTCTCTCGAGGGGAAAACGATCTGATTTTTTCCACTCTCGATTCCTCCCATGCCTTGTTATTAACAGGGGTAAAGAAGAGTTCGGACCAAATGATTGTGAAGAAGATCCAGAAATATCTTAAGTCTCACCATTCTTCTCATGGTCAGGCTCTCAGTTCTGAAGATTCTTTATTGACACACGTGGACGAAACCCTGGCTGATCAGGAGATTCCGGGTGGTGGGGAACCAGCTTTTGACATCGAACCAATTGTGGAAAAGTTGGAAGAGAAAGTCCCAACCGACGAATTGAATGCGTTTTGGGATGAAGCGCTGGATACATTTAGTGATCTGCCTTCACACCAAAATGGCCTTTCTTATCAACAGGCTCAGGAATTGGGGTTGACTCCAGGGGATGAACAAGGTTAAACATTGCCCTACAGTCTTGCTTATGATACAATTTGCCCCGCTTTGGGGCGTGGTGCAACGGCAGCACACCGGCCTTTGGAGCCGTGGATCTTGGTTCGAATCCAGGCGCCCCAGCTTGAAATGATATCGATGCTTATTGATGGGACCTTGCACCGCTTTTAAAGCTTTGCAGGGTCTTTTAACTCATAACAGTACTAATGTGAAATAAAGGTCAAGGTTTTAAAATTGTGATAAGAACCAAACAAATCATACAGGTTTCAGAAACAGCATGTCGGAGCAAAAAATGAGAACCACAGCAATTCTACTGGCTGCCGGGCAGGGACTCCGCATGAGATCATCACTTCCCAAGGTTCTTCACCATGTGGCTGGCAAACCCATGCTCTGGCATGCTCTGCAGGCAGTCCACCAGGTTTCCACGGAAAAACCGGTCGTCATTATCGGTCATCAGGCAGATTCAGTCTCTGAGTATGTTGCTGACCAGGCTCACTGCATCGTTCAGGAAAAACAGCTTGGAACCGCCCATGCCGTTCAGCAAGCCAGGCAATTCTTGCAGGGGAAAACGGATCAGGTTCTTGTTACCTATGCGGATATGCCCTTACTGAGTGAGAATACGCTAAAAAGCTTGGTTGCAATGCAGGGTAGTAATGAAGGTCCAATAAGTCTCTTGACAGTTATTTCTGATGATCCTCGCGGCTTTGGCAGGATAATTCGCAATACGGATGGATCAGTTCAGGCAATTGTCGAAGAAGCGGTTGGCACTCCTGACCAGCTCAAGATAAATGAGTTGAATGTTGGTGCGTATTGTTTTGATTCCAATTGGTTGTGGGAAGCGTTGGATGAGATCGAAGTATCCCCTAAAGGGGAATATTTTCTCACTGACACAATTGCATTGGCAGTCAAGAAAGGGTTAAAAGTAACACCGTTGGTTTTACAAGATGCCACTGAGACCATTGGTGTGAACACGAAGATTCACTTGGCAGAAGCAGAGTCTGCCATGCGTAAGCGCATTAATCAGCAGCACATGCTCTCTGGTGTGACTTTGATCGACCCTGCTGCAACCTTTATTGATGCAGGCATCTCCATTGGAAAAGACACCACCATTTGGCCCAATACTTACCTGCGCGGAATTACACGCATTGGTGAAAGATCAGAGATCGGTCCCGGAACGATCATATCGGATTCAAATATTGGCAATCAATGCAGGATACTCATGTCGGTTATCGATGGCTCAGTCTTGGATGATGAGGTTGATATGGGTCCCTTTGCCCGACTACGAAAAGGTACGCATCTCTGCAGGGGAGTCCATATTGGCAATTTTGGCGAAGTCAAGGACTCCACCTTGGGGGAGGGCACTAAAATGGGTCATTTTTCATACATTGGAAATGCCACCATCGGAACAAATGTAAATATTGGGGCTGGAACGATTACATGTAATTATGATGGAGAACACAAGCATGAAACCCGGATAGAGGATGATGCTTTCATTGGAAGTGATACAATGTTGGTTGCACCTCTCAAGATAGGGAAACGTTCTCGCACAGGTGCAGGAGCAGTTGTTACCAAAGATGTTCAGGATGATACCCTTGTTGTAGGCATGCCAGCCAGGGCAATTCGAAAATTGGAGAAGAAAAAAAATGAATGAATGGGTTTATCCCATAATTTTGGTATTGGTCTTATTTGATTTTACTATTGGGGCTGTTCGTGTGAGCATGTTAAATGCACGACCATTACGCCTTATGCATCAGCAGGAAAACCAACCGGGAATGGTTCAAAGAACATTAAAACTGGTCGAAAATCCGCGTTTGCGTGCCAACCTGCGTATGAGCCAGATTCTTAACCGTTTCTTGATCGCCTACCTTGTTGTCCATTTGATCATCACCTGGATGGGAACCGATCGATCTGTGGTTCTTGTGACCATTGTTAGTCTCGTTCTCCTGGCTATGGTAATGCTGATCATCGAATTCCGAATTGAACATAAAGTATTTCAGGATCCCGATACGTGGGCAATGCGTTTTTCAGGATTAACCCAGGTTCTGATGTTTATTTTCACACCGTTCACCTTCATCCCGTTGTTGTTTTTGAAACCAACTGCAGGGCATTATAGCTATGCCCAGATTACGGAAGATGAATTAAAAACATGGGTGGAATCTGAAGAGGAACCTGGTAGTTTGGAACGTGAAGAAAGGCAAATGATCTACTCGATCTTTCAGTTTGGAGATACGCTCACGAGAGAGATCATGATTCCTCGTATTGATATTGTAGGGTTGGATGTTGGCACCGCGATCGATGAAGCCATTCAAACCTTTCTTGCTTCCGGTCATTCCCGTTTACCGGTGTATGAGAATACGATCGATAATGTGATTGGATTGTTATATGCAAAGGATCTCCTCAAGAGCTCCATCGCAAAGAATGATCCGCTCCCTCTCCGTAAATTGGTGAGACCAGCCTATTTTGTGCCCGAAACAAAAAAAGTCGATGAATTACTGGCAGAGATGCAGTCCCAAAGAATTCATATGGGGATCGTGGTTGATGAATATGGCGGAGTGGCTGGTCTTGTGACCCTTGAAGATATTGTCGAGGAAATTGTCGGAGAGATTCGTGATGAATATGATTCTGCCAGCGAGGAAGCACTTTACCAGGAAATGGCAAACAATGAATATAGTTTCCAGGGAAGGATCGATCTGGATGATTTTAACGAGATTATGAATGCTGACCTTTCCAAGGATGAATCAGATACCCTTGCAGGATACCTTTATGATCAGATGGGACAGGTACCTCAGGGTGGTGAATCTATTCAGGTTAATGGATTGATCTTTTCCATAGAACAGGTTAGCGGCCGTAGGATCCGCCGCGTCCGTGTCGCTCGGGTTGAAGAAGAGAAAGCATCCAATGATAAAATTATCGGACATTGAACGTAAATCATTGATTGACATTGCCAGTGAAGCACGTCGCAGGGCATATGCCCCTTATTCAAATTACCAGGTCGGCGCCGCTTTGCGAACCTCCAGTGGACGAATATATACCGGCGTTAATATCGAGAACGCTGCATATCCTGCCAGCATATGTGCTGAAAGAGTAGCGCTATTTAAAGCAGTTTCAGATGGTGAAACTTCATTTGAGGTCATGGCTGTTGTAACATCTAACGGCGGGACACCGTGTGGAAGCTGTCGCCAGGTCCTGTCAGAATTTGGATTGGATACCTTGGTTCTTATTGTAGATGGAGATGGCAAACTGGTTAAAGAAGCCACCGTGGAAGAATTGTTACCAGGTGCATTTCGACCTGATGATTTGCAGTAAATGGCATCTAGCTATTTTTGACCAGGCTGTTAATACAGGATGAAGGAACAGCGATCATTCAGGGTTGAAGCAGTAATTCTCAGGCATTCAGACTGGGGGGAAGCAGATCGAATGTTGGTGATCCTGACAAGGCAAAAAGGGAAGCTCAGGGCAGTCGCCAAGGGAGCAAGAAAAATGCGCTCCCGAAAGGCAGGTCATGTCGAACCATTTATGCATGTCAGCCTTCAACTTGCCATGGGCAGGGGACCATTCATCGTAACCGACGCTGAAACCATTGATGCCTACCAACCTTTGCGGGAAGACCTTCTCCTGACAGGGTACGCTTCTTACATAATTGAATTGGTGGATAGGTTTTCGTATGAAGAAGAAGGTGAAAACCCGGCTATTTTTAAACTGCTCACCGATTCATTGGCTCGTATTGCTTCTTCTCCGGACCCCTGGATGGGCGTACGCTATTATGAAATCAACCTTCTGGACCTGGCAGGATTCCGACCTCACCTGTTCCATTGCAGTAATTGTCGAAAGGAAATCAAGCCTGAAGTTCAGTTTATATCACCTTTGCATGGAGGGGTTTTGTGCCCCCAATGTGGGCAGGGGTTGCCTGGCACCTGGAAGATTTCGATCGATGCGTTAAAGACATTGCGTCACCTGCAGCGAAGCACGTACAATGTTTCAATGCGCTTAAAACCTTCCCCGCAGACCAGGAAGGAATTGGAAACCTTGATGCAAGCTTATTTTTCTTATTTGTTCGAACGAAAATTGAACACGCCTGATTTTATTAGTAATGTTAGGAACTGATCAGGTTTTTAGCAATCCATCAGGTCGCACAGGTTTATTTCAATCGCTTGGCCCAATTTAGTACAAAGATCCATCCGGCTGCTTTAACGATTGGAATTAATCCGTGCCAGATGATTCTTTGAAACCATCGCCGATCAAAGGTGTACAGGATCTCGGCAATGATCTTCCGGATGATCAATGTTTGCCCTAAGGAAGAACTGAGAATTGCCCGTTTGTAATCCTTGAATTCGAAATTCATCGATTCAAATGATTTCTTTATTGTCTTGGCTGCCACATGACCATACCCGAGTGCCAGGCTGATCCCTTCTCCAAATAGAGGGTCGCTTCCGGCAGAATCTCCAACCAGGAGAACACCTGGATTTGAAATTGGTTTAAATAGGCTGTAGAGCCGTAATGGATGCCCTTGTAGTTTTATTTCACTTGGATCATTATGCGTGCTTTGCATCTCATGTAAAAGAACGTTCCTCAAGGGTGGTCTTTTCTTCCCGGCTTGGAGATTATTATCAAATATTCCTATGCAGCGTTCAAGCTCTCCATTTGCCATGGATGGGAAATCCCATGTATATCCTGATACACCTGATGAAATGGGGGAGAAATCAAATATTGCATGGTCATTATTTTGTAGGGAACCTGGTATTTCTCTTTCGCGAGCTTCTAGTAATCTTGCAGTCTTCAATCGTTGACCTGGCAATAGTTGATCTCGAGTGATCCCGTTGGAACCATCCGAGCCAACGATTATTCGGCCATGGTAAGTGGTTGAATTGGTTTCGACAGTGACCACGCCATTTTCCGATTTGACCTGCTGTACAGGTGAATTCTCGCGTATTTCAATTCCCCGCTCCCGTGCTTTCATCGCCAGCCAGTGATCGAATTCATCTCGTTGAATAACTTTGAGGGCATGCTGGTTTTTTGGTTTCAGGGTTAAACCTTTTCCCTCGTATTCCAATGAAACAGAATTTGCCAACCGGTATGGGATTTCGTTGACATCCAACCCCAGTCTTTTCAGGAGAAGTTCCGCATCCACGGTCAATCCTCCTCCGCATAATTTTGGACGAGGATATTTCGATTTCTCCAGGATGATGATTTTCGGGATCAGGTATGGAGTGATTTTGGCAATGTGCAAAGCTGTGGATAGCCCCGCCGGTCCTCCACCGATGATGATAATCTCAAAAGTATTGATCTCTGTAGAAGCCATGTTGCTCTAGTTTAAGGCAATCTTGCTTCCGTTACAAGGTCTGGTCACCTGTAAGGTAGTGACGAAACATGCTTTACGGTATAATCTTTCAAAATAAACAAATTTGCTAATAATTGGAAGTGGGATGACTGGATCACTGAATTTTCAATCGATTATTCTTAAATTACAGGAATTCTGGGCGGCTCAGGGGTGTTTGATCTGGCAGCCTTATTACACACAGGTTGGGGCAGGGACCATGAACCCAGCAACCTTTTTACGTGTATTGGGTCCCGAACCATGGAATGTCGCTTATGTGGAACCATCTGTCCGACCGGATGACGGGCGTTATGGAGTGAATCCCAACCGTTTCCAGCAGCACACTCAATTCCAGGTGATCCTGAAGCCGGATCCTGGAAATCCGGTTGAACTTTATTTACGATCCTTGCAGGAATTGGGCATTGATCTCCGGCAGCATGATATCCGCCTGGTTGAGGATAACTGGGAACAGCCAGCTATCTCAGCCTGGGGGTTGGGTTGGGAGATTTGGTTGGATGGTCAGGAGATCACGCAATTCACCTATTTCCAGCAGGTCGGTGGTCAGAGTTTGGATCCTGTTTCGGTTGAGATCACCTATGGTTTGGAGCGAATCCTCATCGCCCTCAATGATGCACCTGCCATATGGGATGAACCTTGGAACGATTCGATAACGTACGGTGAAGTTCGCCAGCGGGATGAATTTGAACACAGCAGGTATTACTTTGAAGTCGGTGATGTTGACCGTCTTCGCCAGATGTTCGAGCTTTTCGAAGCCGAAGCAGGATCCTGCCTTGAACAGGGTTTATTGGTTCCGGCACATGATTATGTCCTTAAATGTTCACATACCTTCAATGTGCTGGATACGCGTGGTGCCATTGGTGTCACCGAAAGACAGGCGTATTTTGGGCGGATGCGTGCCATGTCAAGAAAAGTGGCTGAGGCTTATTCGAACCAGAGAATGGAATTGGAATATCCCCTTCTTAAGAACCATCCAGGTAGAACACCGAAAATTGCAGAACTTCCGGTATTGGACTATTCAACTTCTGGTCCTCAGGATTTCTTGTTTGAAATAGGGGTGGAGGAATTGCCTGTAGCCGATCTTGATTTCGCCCTCCGCCAACTGGAACGATCCGTACCTGAAATGTTGAACGACCTGAGACTTACTTACCAGGAAATAAATATCGATGGAACTCCAAGGCGTCTCGTTGTTCGAGTAAAAGATCTTGCCGATATCCAGGTGGATCTTTCACAAGAGATAAAAGGACCTCCTGCAGAACGGGCATTCGATCAGAATGGTGATCCTACCAAAGTTGCTGAAGGTTTTGCTCGCGGGAAGGGTGTTGAAGTTAAAGATTTACTGGTCAAAGAGATCGACGGGGGTTCTTATGTGTTTGCATCAGTTCATCAGAAAGGTCGCTCCACTGTCGAAGTCCTAATGGAGGCACTTCCCAATTTGATCTCTGGAATTAAATTCGACAAATCGATGCGTTGGCTCCCCGGATTCGGGTCAGATAACGACGTTGTCAATTTTTCAAGACCTATACGTTGGATTGTGGCTTTGTTTGGAATTACCATAATTCCCTTCGAATATGCCAATCTTGTAGCTGGTAATAGTTCAGTCGGTTTGCGTCCCTATGGTTCCCTGCCGATATTGATCAGGTCAGCTGCTTCATATCCATCCTTGATGCAGGAGAATGAGATCATCCTCAGCGTGCAGGAAAGACAGGATCTGATCAAGTCAGGGGTTGAAAGATTGGCTGATTCAGTGGGTGGAATTGCCTTGCTGACCGATGAATTATTGTCTGAAGTTGCCAACCTCGTTGAGAAACCTTATCCTTTCCTTGGTAGCTTCTCCAAAGAATTCCTGGCATTACCAGGAGAGGTCCTTATCTCTGTCATGAAGAAACACCAGCGTTATATTCCATTGATAAAGGAAGGAGAACTGCTGCCATATTTTGTTGTTGTCAGGAATGGGGATGACCAGGGTTTGGATTTGGTCCGATCAGGGAATGAACATGTTGTCCGTGCTCGTTTTGCTGATGCTGAATTTTTTGTTCAAGACGACTCGAAACATACATTGGAAGATTTTCGTTCAAAACTCTCCATGCTTGCCTTTCAGGAATCGCTCGGTTCCATGCTGGATAAATCTGATCGTATCATGAAGTTGGCGCCATCTTTATGCTCGATGTTGGGATTGAATGCCATCCAGGCAGAACACGCAAACCGCGCCGCTTTCCTCTGCAAAGCTGATCTGGCAGCTCGAATAGTGGTCGAGATGACATCTCTTCAGGGGATTATTGGTGGTGAATATGCTGCCAGAGAGAAAGAGCCGCCTGAAGTGGCAAATGCAATAGCAGAACAATACCTGCCTTCTCCATCCAGCCTTCCAGGTGTCGTGGTTGCCCTTGCAGATCGCCTTGACACATTGACCGGTTTATTTGCTGCTGGTCTCATTCCCAGTGCAACCAGGGATCCGTTCGCTTTGCGTAGGGCTGCACTCGGTGTGGTCCAACCCCTCTTGGATCATCGTATTTCTCTCAACTTATTCAAGACCATCAGGTCTGCTGCGGAATTACAACCGTTGAATGCAGGTGCTGATACTTCTGAGAAAGTATTCGAATTTATCAGGGGTAGGATGCGAGTAATGTTTCTTGATCTGGATTACCCTTATGATGTTGTCGATTCAGTTCTGGCACAACAGGCAAGCGATCCATACAAGGCATTGCAGGCAATAAAGCAGCTTGCCGGGTGGGTTGCCAGGGAGGATTGGAATAATATCCTGCCAGGTTATGCCCGTTGTGTCCGCATCACCCGTGATCAGGAAGTGATATTTAATTTGAAACCCGAACTCCTCCGTGAAACTGCCGAAAGGAAATTGTTTGATGCGCTCATCGTGGCGGAAGGCAATATCAGATCTTCAGGGAACGTGGATGACTTCCTTAACGCTTTCTTGCCGATGTTACCCTCGGTCAATTTGTTTTTTGATGATGTGATGGTTATGGTGGAAGACCGTGATGTTAGGGAAAACAGGCTTGCTTTGCTTCAACGTATCGCTCATCTTGCAGAGGGAGTGGCCGATCTTGGTTTGTTGGAAGGTTTCTAGATTTATCTTCGCATGCAAAAAGGACAGCGATGCATATGCATCGCTGTCCTTTTATTAAACAATATGGTACTGGTATTTTATATCATCCGTTCATAAAAACTTGCTTCCGGCTTAAGTTCACCATGAATCCTGGAAAGAATGAGTTTCTATGGTTTCACTACGACGAAATTATCAAATAAAATATCCGTTCCACCTGTATCAAAGGTGCCAACCTGTAAACCTACATCTCCACCGATAAAGGTATCATCAAATGCAGAAGCGATTTGGGTTCCATTAACATATAAGGTAAGGTTCCCTTGGTTGCAGTCAAATCGGATATGGTTGGTGGCTGCTCCTTGCTTGATGCTGTCAACTGCTTGCATGGTATCTGATGATAGGTACACCCATGATAAGTTTTCCATTTTGGCAATTACAGCATACCCGTCACTTGAGATCAGTCCAACATGGAAATTCTGGTTGTCATCCTGGTAATCACAAATGATGCCAAAATCGTTATCGTCCGGTCCATTTATCTTGGTTGCATCCACTTCAATTCGGACTGGTTCTGTAAAGTTTTGGTAGGGATTGGCCCACACATCGTATTGTGTCTCAGATGTGAACATCCGGTAACTTCCATTCGAATAATCTGTCACCTTGGTATCGGCAACATAGCTGTCCCAGCCGCTGTTGCTGTCGGAAAAATCATCTGAGAATAAAATGTCTGCTTGTGCTGGCTGTGCTTGGGTTTGATCATCTGCTGGATTGACTTCTGCTGATAGCAGGCTGCATCCCAGTGACGTCATCATGAGTAACATGATGGCTATCGTAAATCTTTTCATACGAACCTCCTTTGGTATGTTTATTAAAACCTTGATATGATCAATTAGTTATTCTTAAAAACCTTGAATCTTATTGCATCCCACGAAGAAGAATTATACACGTCTCACGGAACTCTTACTTCCAGGTTGTCAAAAAGGATATCCACACCACTGCTGTCAAAATTTCCAACCTGGAATCCGATATCTCCACCAGTGAAGGAACCATCAAATGTGTTGGCAATTATTATTCCATTGACTTATAACGTTATTTCACCCTCCATGCAATCGAATCGGATGTGATTGGTGACTTCTCCCTGGTTGATGGCATTCACAGCTATATAGGTATCTGACGATAGGTATTCCCAGCTTTGGTCTTGGTATTTGGCGATAACGGTATATCCATCACTTGATATCAATCCAACATGGAAATTATCTGGCTCCTGGTAGTCGCAAATAATGCCAAAATCGTTATCGTCAGTTCCGCCTATCTTGGTGGCATCCACTTCAATGCTTATTGCTCCCGGAAAGGATTGCCCTGAAGTTACCCATATATCATGCTGAGGTTTATCCAGCCACATCCGGTAACCTCCGTTGAAATAATCGCTGATCCTGTCATTTTCATTCTCACTGTACCAGCCGCTCGAATTGTTATCAAAGTTATCAGCCCAGATTAAATTTCCTTGCGGTTGGAAATTGCGTGTAGGTTGAGATTCAAGCGTCAGTTCAGCTTTTTGTGTCATTGCTGAAACGGAGATATCTGGAGTCATGGATGCAGAAGATTCGGTTGCGGTCGAGAAAATAATGGGTGCTTGTGTTTCAACCGCGCCATTGTTGCTTGTTGTCGTTCCGCATGCCGCACTGGCAGCCAGCAGTACAAAGAACATGGGAAGATATCTTTTCATGGGTTACTTCACAAATAGATAAGGGTAAAGAAATGTTGAGAATGCAATTATCCAGGTATGGATTATCCCAGGTGCATCGGCATGATTACATGCAGAAAGTCATCTGTACCCACAGGTCGAACCACTCCAGGGTTGTTCGCTGCACTTGTTTCCAGGGCGACATTGGGAGTTTTGATGACCTCGAGAACTTCGCGTAGGAAGCGCACATTGAAAGCGATCAACAATCCATCACCATCGATCGTGGCAGAGATGACGGTCTCATTGGAACCGGTTTCTTCAGACTGTGCGGAGATTTCAACCGATCCGGGTTCCATATCACCACTTGTCTTGATATTGAATTTTGCAACATTGGAACCTTCTCTTGCAAATATTTCTGCTTGTTTGCACGCCTTTAATAACGACTGAGTTGAAAGAATGGTACGTGATTTATAACTGCGTGGGATGATCTGCTGGTAATCAGGGAATGTGCCATCAATTAATTGTGCTGCCAGTTCCGTATCCTTGACTCTGAATACCACCTGACCCCTGCCTTTTGGCAGCACCAGGGAGATCATTTCGCTCCCATCCCCGGCGATTCTTGATAATTCAGTTAATGCCCGGGCTGGAATGATGGCAGTTAATGCTTGTGGAGAAGCGGAAGAGAGGGTGGCATTTCGTACAGAAAGCCTGAATCCATCTGCTGCCGCCATGGTCAACTGGTTGCCGTCAACTTTCAGCAACACACCCATCAGCACCGGACGGGCTTCATCAGTGGATGCAGCAAAGGCAACTTGTTGGATGATCTCTTTGAGATCAACAACATTGATCTGTAGTGCTGAATCCATTTCTGGTACAGGCATTGGTGGAAATTCCTGTGAGTCGATACATTTGATGTCCGTGTTTGATGACCCCGCTTTAACATTTAGGTTCTGGGTGGAAGGTTCAAGAGATAAATTGACTTGTTCAGCCGGGAGCGTACTTACCAGGTCTGCAAATGTTCGCGCTGGTACGGTTGTTGAACCTTCCTCTTCGATCTTTGCACCGATCCAGCAGGTGATTCCCAGTTCCAGGTTGGTTGCAGAAAGTCGTAGTCGTCCTTCATCCGTTGCAATTAGGATATTGGAGAGCACTGGCAGGGTGCTCCGTGGTGAAACAGCTCGGGATACAATGCCTAATCCGTGTGCCAGCGTCTCTTGAAGTACGGTAACTTTCATGCCTCTGATCCTCTCGTTTAATGGAGTTTTTTTCTTGTCCTGAAGTATACCTGAAATCCTTAATGTTGTTTATGGTTAAACCCGAATTATTATCTGTTTTCAAATAAATGGTTTGTTATGTGACCTTTTATATCTTCCTGCATCCAATAAAAGTCCGAATAATGGTGAATATTTGATCATGATCTTAAAGATTGATTTGATATAATCCTATTTTACCAGCCTGATGACTAGGAGAATTAATAATGGTTTATACAAACGTTTCAGTTCCCAGGAACGGGGGAAAGATCACCTTCAAAGATGGGAAACTACAGGTGCCTGAAAATCCTGTTATCCCCTTTATTGAAGGAGATGGCACCGGGAGAGATATTTGGAAAGCTTCAGTAAAGGTCTTCGATGCGGCAGTTCAAAAAGCATATGGCAGCAAACGCAAGATCCACTGGATGGAAGTTTTCGCCGGAGAAAAATCCTTCAAATTGTTCAATACCTGGCTTCCAGATGAAACAGTGGAAGTCTTTAAAGAATATCTTGTCGGGATCAAAGGACCGCTTACTACACCTATTGGAGGCGGTTTTCGATCATTGAATGTCGCTTTGCGAAAAATGCTGGATCTTTATGTTTGCCTCAGACCAGTTCGATGGTACAAAGGTGTCCCTTCTCCAGTAAGACACCCTGAATATGTCGATATGGTTATCTTTCGTGAGAATACAGAGGATATTTATACAGGAATAGAATTTCAATACGGAACGGCAGATAACGAGAAATTTTTACAGCTTTTTAAAAATGCATTTCCGAAAGAATTTGCAAAGATGCGCTTTCCCAACACTGCTGCGATAGGACTTAAACCGATCTCCAAAGAAGGAACTGAAAGATTGATTCGGGCTGCCATCCAATGGTCATTGGATAACAAACGGAAGAGTGTGAATATTGTCCACAAGGGTAATATTATGAAATTCACTGAAGGCGCCTTCAAAGACTGGGGTTATGCTTTGGCAAAAAAGGAATTCCGCAATGGCATTGTCACCGAGCGGGAAACTTGGATCCTGGGGAATAAGGAACAAGATCCAGCACTTTCTGTTGAAGACAATGCCAGGTTGATCGATCCGGGTTATGAAATGATGTCTCCTGACCAGCAGAACGATATCAAGCAGGAAGTCAAAGAAGCATTGGATCTTTGGAATACACATGGTGACGGCAAATGGAGATCCATGCTTCTTATCAAGGATTCCATCGCCGATGTTTCCCTTCAATTCACCATCATCCGTCCTAGGGATTATGATGTGATTGCCACCATGAATCTCAATGGAGATTACCTGTCAGATGCCTTGGCAGCTCAGGTTGGGGGTATTGGTATTGCCCCTGGTGCCAACATCAACTATGTAACTGGGCATGCGATCTTTGAAGCAACTCATGGTACAGCCCCTAAGTATGCCGATTTGGATAAGGTCAACCCTGGTTCAGTCATTCTTTCCGGGGAAATGATGCTTCGTTATATGGGTTGGAATGAAGCTGCTGATCTGATCGTCAAAGGCATGGAAGGAGCCATTCTTGCCAAAACTGTTACATATGATTTTGAGCGGTTAATGGAAGGTGCCAGGCTTCTGAAATGCTCTGAGTTTGGTGATGCAGTTATTGCCAATATGGCTTGATATTGCCACAAATTCAACAAAAAAACTATCCCTAAAGGTCTGGTTTTAGACCTTTAGGGTTTTGTTCTCTCTTCAACGAGTTGAGGGAGAAACTCTCAATAAAAAAGATCACCTGGTTAACAGTGGTCTTGCCATGCGTTAATGAATCGAATCAAAAACAAAGCATCAATTACGGCAAAATGATAATCTCACCTGATGCCCGTTTATCATCCAACCATACCTGGATCGCATGAGTTTGCAGGGTCAGTAGCGCATCTGGAGAAAGCAGGTGTTCGCCATCCCGTTCGATGACCTTGAGGATCGAATAGCCGGCAATGGTTTCGATCACCTGGCTGTACTCCCCTGGTTGAAGGGAGAACGCTGCCTCCTCGATCTGCACATCTGGCAGGTAATTACGTGGGAACCACCCCAATTCACCTTTCGTGATCGGGTCAAATTCATATGCCAGGCTGTCAAATTCTGCACCTGAATTTAATTGCTCCCAGGCGTTTTGGGCGGCTTCTTTGTTATATGCCAGGATCTGCTGGACATGTACCTGTTCTGCAATGGTGGGGACTTGTGCGATTATGTAATCACGCATCCATGCCGCTGCGATCTGCCTTCTGAGCGCAACCCGTAGTGACTCATCCGAATAACCATGGTCTTGTTCCCACTTGCTGAGCGCTTCCATGCCCCCAATTTGACCCGCCAGCGTGTCAATTCGTGTTTGCAGTAAAGCATCATCGACACTAAAACCGGATGCCTCTGCGCCTTGTTTCAGTAAGAGCTGGTCAATTAAATCGTCCAGAACTGTTTGGTTTGCTTGCTCAGCAGGTATGGAATTCCCCAGCTCGGTTTGCGCCGCAAAAAAGCGCGACATTTCTGCTTCAAATTCTGCTTTGCTTATCCCTTCTCCATTTACTATCACAGCCATCGGAATGGGCGTATCAGATGGCAGAACAATAACTGATGGTGTCACTCCGGAACTTGTCGATGTTGGAGTGTTCTGTTGACAGCCCGTTAATAGTAATACGAAGATTGCTGCAAGCAGCAGGATGGATGAGTGGAAGGAAAATTTGTGCATTGGATGATTATACCTGAATAGAAAAACAGGGTGCAGTTAAGAAACTGCACCCTGTTTGTTGTATGGTAATTGCGTCACTATCTCCATTTTATTGTCATTGCGAGCGGAACGAAGTGGAGCGTGGCAATCTAATACGTTTTTGGTCTAGTAATCCATTCCGCCGCCGGGGGGCATTGGCATGGGTTTTTCCTTTTCAGGAATATCTGTGATCAGGCACTCCGTGGTCAGGATCATGGCTGCGATGGAAGATGCATTTTCAAGGGCACCACGAACGACTTTCAGTGGGTCAATGATTCCAGCTTTCAGCATATCCACGTATTCACCGGTAATTACGTTGTAACCCAGGTTCTTATTGTTCTGTTCTTTGGAAAGTCTGCGGACAGTCTCAATAATGACAGCACCATCCTGTCCTGCATTTTCAGCCAGTTTACGGATGGGGGCTTCCATGGCACGTCGTACGATTGAAACGCCAATGGTTTCGTCTTCCCCGTTCAGTTTGACCTTATCCAGGGCGGAAACTGCATTGATGAATGTAATTTCTCCACCGGGGACAATACCTTCTTCGATGGCTGCTCGTGTGGCAGATAAGGCATCTTCCACGCGGTGTTTTTTCTCTTTCAGTTCTGTCTCGGTGGCTGCACCAACACGGATGATGGCTACGCCGCCAGACAACTTTGCCAGCCGTTCCTGGAGTTTCTCTTTGTCATAATCACTTGTGCTCTTGTCGATTTCAACACGGATCTGGTCGATGCGTCCTTTAATGTCTTTGCTGTCGCCCTTGCCGCTGATAACTGTGGTGTTATCTTTATCAGCAACAACTTTCTCAGCGCGTCCCATTTCGTCCAGTGTGGTGGTCTCAAGTTTGCGGCCGGTTTCTTCTGAAATAACCTGCCCGCCAGTCAGGGTGGCGATGTCTTGTAACATTGCTTTTCGGCGGTCACCGAATCCTGGGGCTTTGATTGCCAGGACATTCAGCATACCACGCAGTTTGTTCAGAACGAGTGTTGCCAGGGCTTCACCGTCGATATCCTCGGCAATGATCACGAGTTCACGTTTGCCAAGTTGAACGAGTTTTTCAAGCACTGGAACAATATCCTGGGCTGCAGAAATTTTCTTGTCATAGATCAGGATATAAGGATCATTAATTATTGATTCCATTTTTTCGGAATCAGTAATGAAATAAGCGGAAATATATCCACGATCGAACTGCATACCTTCCACGTATTCCGTCTCAAATTGCATGGACTTGGATTCTTCAACGGTGATCACACCATCTTTACCAACTTTGTCCATCACGTCAGCGATCAGGTTGCCGATTTCAGGATCAGCAGCGGAGTTTGTTGCCACGGAAGAGATCTCTTCTTTGGTCTCAATTTTCTGTGACATCTTGCGTAGGGCTTCAACAATTTTGTCTGTTGCTTGTTCAATTCCCAGTTTCAAGCGCATCGGGTTGGAACCAGCTGCCAGGTTCTTCAGACCTTCTGTTACGATGGCATGAGCCAGAACAGTTGATGTTGTCGTGCCATCACCTGCAATATCGTTGGTCTTTGTTGCCGCTTCCTTCAATAATTGAGCGCCCATGTTCTCAAATGGATCTTCCAGTTCAATTTCTTTGGCTACGGTAACACCATCATGAGTGATCGTGGGGGAGCCGAATTTGCGGTCAAGGGCTACATTGCGACCCTTCGGACCAAGAGTGGTGCCTACCGCATTAGCGACGATATCAATGCCGTTCTTAAGTCGACGGCGCGCGTCTTCTGAAAATACGAGTTGTTTTGCTGCCATAGTTCTAATCCTCCGTTACAGGGTTATTATTTTTTTATTCAACAATGGCCAGCAGATCGCTTTCGCGCAAAACGAGCAGCTTCTTGCCGTCCAATTTCATTTCAGTACCTGAGTACTTTGCGAACAAGACTTTGTCACCTACGGATACATCCATGGGGATCCGTTTTCCACTTTCATCCCGGTCTCCTGGACCTACGCTTAGGACTTTGCCTTGTTGCGGTTTCTCCTTTGCGGTCTCGGGAACATAAATGCCGCCTGCGGTCATCTCTTCCTGTTCGATGGGTTCAACCACAACGCGATTGCCGAGGGGTTTTAAGGAAATTGCCATATTTGCCTCCTGGAAATAAAACTTGATTATTTTAGCACTCACATGATTTGAGTGCTAATTCATATCATACTTGCCTTGCGATGCATCGTCAAGGGGTTTGTATTGATATTAACAAATCTATAACAATTTTCAATATCAGGAGGAACGCTGGGATGCTTTTTAAGATCTCGGTGTCGGGACAGGTGTTGAGGTCGGCAGCGGGGTTGGAGTCTGAAGAAGATCCTGGTTCAGCGATGCACAGATCTGTTCACCTGCGCTGACAATTCCAATAATGGTCTCATCACTGCTGAAATCAGCCCTTACCTGTTTCAATACTTGAACAGCTTCCGGGCAGTAGTTACGTTGTGGAAGGCTCAGGGCTGCCAAAACAGAACCGTAAGTGTAGTAATAAACAACCGTGGAATTGGATAACGGCAGACCGATTACATCAGAACTGGTTTCCCCTTGGGCACATTCCCTCCCAAACCTGGCTTCGCATGATTCTGCTGCAGTGCATCCCTGGACCGCACATTTCAGTGCAGGGATGGAACCTTCGTAGTTTCTGGATTTGAAATAGATGATTCCAAGCTGTCCATGGATATCCGCATTCGAAATATCAAAGGAAAGTGCTTTCTTGATGTTTAATGCCGCTGCAAAGAAATCACCTTTTTGCGAATATGTTTTCGCGATGGAAATGTAAGGGATTGGGTCAAGGATTTGCAGTTGGGTGTTCAGCCGGGCTGCTTTCGCGAAATATTCCAGTGCCTTGTCATAAAGATCATCGCGCTCAAGGGGAATGGTACTTGAGAATGCCAGGCGTCGATAATTGGCACCTACGGAGATGTAAAGAAATGTCAGGTTCGGATTGATCTCGATCGCTTTTTGATATTCTTCGATAGCCTGGTTGTAATTGGATGTGGATTCAAGTACATACGCATAGACCCGGTGGACATCCATGATCTCGGGACCGCGTTCGATGGCTTGAATAATGATTTTCTCTGCCTGGCTCCATTTTTGTTGATCGACCATGATCTCGGCATAGTAAGCCATCGCAAGAACATTCTGCCCGTCCAGCTGTAACGCTCGTGTCGCTTCCTGTTCAGCTTCAGCCAGCATCGTTTTTGGATCTTGTCCGGCAAGAAGGGTCGCACTCCATAGCCAATCCATCACAAATGCTTTCGTGGCATGAACCGTACTGTCATCCGGGGCAAGAACAATTGCCTTGTCGATGGATTCAAGGGCATCCTGTAACCGTTGAATTCGCTGCGCATCCGTTGTTACCAGGTTGGATGAATAAACCTGGATTCTTGCAAGTTTCACCCACACTTCAATATCATCCGGGTCAACATTGGTTGCTTCTTTATACGCACTGATGGCTTCTTCCAATTGTCCAGCCGTGAAGGACGCATCTCCCTCGGACGTGTAAGAGATGGTACTTCTGGTTGGAGTAAAGGTCGGTTGAAATGGCCGTTGGATTGCACCGATTTCAACCTGGTTGATTAACCAGATCCCTGCCAGTATCAGGAAAACCCACAGGAAGGATCGGTAAAGGTTGGAGCGTTTCTTTTGATAAAAAAGATGACGCCTGGGTCTGACATTCATGGGGTCGGGGAATTCGTTGGTGTCAAAAGGCTGTCTGCACAGATCCTCATGGCTTCGTTGGCGTTAAAAACAGCATCTTCATCGCTGGGTACTTTTTCCAGGATGGTTTTGGATACATTGATCACTTCATTGCAGTGATTGGTGTTCGCCAATACCAGGGCAAAAGCCGAATAATACTGGGTAATGTATAGATCATCTCCAGTAAGTTCCAATGGTTCGATCACAAGCCCATCAGCATTGGTTCCTCCATTGATCGCCAACCTCAATTGTTCTATTGCTTCTGGCCATTCGAAATTTCGGTACAGCATTAGACCAAGGTTTCCAATCAGGTAGGGATCCTGCGGATCATTGCTGACTGCCAGTTCTGCAGATTGAACAGCCTTTGCAAACTCTCCATAGGCTGCATATGCCCTCGAAGTATAAAGATCCGGGATCGGGTCAGATGGATTGAGTGTATTCGCCAGGGTGTATTCATCAATTGCATTCCCAATAGCGCCAAGGACGCGGTAGGTTCTTCCAAGGGCAATATGGATCTCAGGGATGTTCGGATTAATATTGATGGCTGCCAGGTATGCCTGGACTGCTTCTTCCCGGTTATCAGTGATCTCCAGGATAAAACCTCTTGCATAGTTGGCTTCGATCGTGTTCGGAGATAGGGAAGTCGCCACCCTGGATTCTTCGATTGCAATGTCTATGGCTTCAAAAGGTCCTACATTATCTAGGTACATATTTCCCAGTAATTCAGCGTAATAGGCATGCGCCAGACCATTGTTTGGATCGATCTCAATGGCTTTCTTGATGGCGGTTTCTGCAGTGGCATAATCTCCTAGCCTTGTTAATGCCCAACCGCGAACAGCATAAGCTGTCGAATTGTTGCTTGATAGGAGCAGTGAATTCTCAGCATTCCTGAGAGCTTCATCGATCTGCCCGGCGAAGACCTGTACGCGCGCCAATGCCAGGTAAATATTTGCATCATTGGGATTGTATCGAATGGCCTCTTCATAAACGGAAATAGCCTGCAGTAATTTCCCATCGTTGAAAAGTCCTTCTGCTTCACTGATATAAGATTCAGGAGCGCGTGTGGCAGTGGGTGTGGGAACGAAAGGCGTCGGCATCGTGGGGATCACAACCTGGTTAAAATAAACGACCACCGCGATCAGGATCACAAGGATCAGGATGCGGAATACCCGTAATGGCTTACGCTTTTTTGTCATGCTCCATTTGGAGCCTTTTAGATACATAGCTTCATCTTACCATTGCCGGAGATTAAGCGTCAAGTTGCACAATATTGATGCTTCTTCACCGGAGAATTGAATAAATGGGTTATACCCACCAAAGTTGGTGGGTATTCTCTTTCATAGTTGTTTACTTCTGGAGATCTTAATTACCTTCCAGTATGTCCTTTTTTACAATCTTCAGAAATTCTTCCACAGCCATCGGACCAGGATTTTCACCGCTTCTCAGTCGCAGTGCAACCTTTCCATCTTCTTCCTCCTGGTCTCCGATCACCAGCATGTAAGGGATTTTCTGTTTCTGTGCATCCCGTATTTTGGAGTTCATCCGTTCTGTACGTTCATCAACCTCAACTCTTATTCCGGCCGCTTTCAATTCTTCTTCCACCTTTTTGGCATACACCAGGTGGCGATCAGCGATCGGGATGATGATTGCTTGTTGCGGGGCAAGCCACACTGGGAATGCGCCTGCGAAATGTTCAATGATCACAGCCATGAATCGTTCGGTCGTCCCGGTTACTGCCCGGTGCAGTACAACCGGAACATGTTCCGCACCATCCTCGCCAATATGATTTAGTCCCAATCGAGCAGGTTGGATGAAATCTACCTGGATCGTGGATAGCTGCCATTCTCTGCCGATCACGTCTCTGGCGATGAAGTCCGCCTTGGGTCCATAGAATGCAGCTTCGCCACTGGCTTCAAAAAATTCGACCTGGTTTGCTTCCAGCGATGCCCGTAGGGCATTTTCAGCTTTGATCCATTTCTCATCATCCTGCACATATTTCCCACCTTCACCGCGCAGGCTTAATCGCACCTTGTAATCTGTGAATCGATAACGTTCCAGCACTTCCTGGATCAATTTCAAAGCCAGTGAGAACTCCTCCTGGATCTGGTCTTCGGTACAGAAAATATGGCAGTCATCCTGTGTCAGTGCCCGTACTCTTGTCAGACCGGTCAATTCTCCGGTTTTCTCATATCGATAAAGCGTCGCAAACTCGCTGAAACGCATTGGCAGTTCCCGGTAGGAATGCAGACCCATCTCCTTGTACAGCGTCATGTGGCTGGGACAGTTCATCGGTTTCAATCGGAAAGTGACGTTCTCATCCACCATCGGTGGGAACATTGACTCCACGTAATTGTCATAATGTCCGGAGCGCTTGTACAGGTCTTCCTTCACCAGGTGGCCCGTCCACACGTGCGAATATCCATAACGAGTCTGCAGGTCCCGGATGTAGGTTTCCATTAAATAACGTAAGAGCTCTCCCTTGGGCGAGAACAAAGGAAGTCCCGGACCAACATCGTCAGAGAAATAGAATAAGCCAAGTTCCTTTCCCAGTTTTCGATGGTCTCGTTTCTTTGCCTCTTCGAGTTTCCAGAGGTATTCCTCTAATTCTTTGGCTGTCCGCCACGCTGTCCCATAAACGCGTTGCAGCATTGGCTTCTTCTCATCACCGCGCCAGTATGCACCTGCTACCGACATAAGTTTTACTGCAGATGGGTTTATTTTTCCCGTGTTCTCCACGTGCGGTCCCCGGCACAGGTCCACAAAGGTGTCATGGCTGTAAATGGAAATTTCCGGTTTTTCCTTAAGTGGGTTTCCATACTCATCAAAACCACCATCTTCCAATCCTTGTATCAACTCCAATTTATAGGGTTGATCGGCAAAGATTTCGCGCGCATTATCAGCGGAAACGATCTTTTTTTCAAAATGATGCTTTCCCGCAAACACCTGGCGCATGCGTTTTTCGATCGCCTTGAGATCTTCCGGCGTCAAAGGGCGTGGCAGGTCAAAATCGTAGTAAAAACCATTTTCGATGGGAGGACCAATGGTAAATTTTGCTTCAGGGAATATCTCGACCACTGCCTGCGCCATCACATGCGCTGCTGAGTGCCTGATCCGGTAAAGGTCGCTATCTTCATATTTTTCTTCTATTTTCTCAGCCATTTTTACCTCCTTGAAAATTCCTTTTAAACGAAAAGGAATTGTTTAATTAAATATGGAACTCCCGTCCAATTCCGGGACGGGAGCGTATAAACGTTCACGTGGTTCCACCCGGATTTGTCCTGTATTATTTAATCAAAACCAGGACATCTCCTTGGGGCTTGTAACGCAGCCAACCGTTCATCTTAATGACCTTAATGGCGTTCAGAATCATGCTCGCGGGGGGTTTTCAACATCGGTTGCTTAGGCAGGCTCTCAGTCTAAGGCCTTGCACTCTCTGTTAACCACCATGATGTCTACTCGTCCCGGTCAACGCACTTATTGATATTCATTATAAGCTCCTTTTTTAGCCTGTCAAGTTGCCAAATAGCTTACTTCGCTTGACTGATATTATTGTTGTCCATATACTAATTAATAGGACTCAATACCAACCAATGGAGGAGAATGTGAATAATAAATCATCTGAAGAAAAAGTATATGATCTGAAGTCGATCAAGTTGCCTTATTTATCAGGGTTTCTATTAAAAATTTTTGTGAAATTGGTGGAAGGACCCTTGGGGGGGTTGATATTTCCGAACCTGTTTGAAAGCAGCGGTATCAACCAGCTTCGCAGGCAGGTCCTTGAAGAATCTCCCACCTTTCTCCCATTGGAATTTACCGGGAAATTGGCTGGAAGTTCTTCTTCTGTTCCTGAGAAGGAATGGCCAGATAAACCAATTCCCCACTCTTCCGGTTTTCATTTTTCAAGTGTGATGGATTATGCAGATGCTTATCGCCACGGAATTCTTGACCCCGGGGAAGTTGCCTTGCGAGTATTGAATGCCATGGAATCCAGTAATTCTCGAACCCCTGCTTTGAACGCCATGATCGCAGTCAACAAGGATGATGTCCTGGAACAGGCAGCCCGCTCAGCAGAAAGGCATAAGGCACGCAGACCATTGAGCATCCTTGATGGAGTCCCGGTAGCTGTCAAGGATGAGCTCGATTTGAAAGGCTACCCGACCTTTGTGGGTACCAGTTTTCTTGGCAATTCCATTAAACAGGTAGATTCTACAGCAGTCGCGCGTATGCGGGCGGCAGGTGCCTTGTTGATCGGTAAAGCCAATATGCATGAGATCGGGATTGGTGTGACGGGTCTCAATCCCATTACAGGCACAACTCGCAATCCATACAATACCGATCACTTTACTGGCGGTAGTTCCAGTGGTCCGGCAACCGCAGTGGCTTCCGGATTGTGCCCTATCGCAATTGGAGCAGATGGCGGCGGTTCAATCCGAATCCCGGCTTCCTTCTGTGGAACCTTCGGAATAAAACCAACTTTTGGTCGTGTCAGTGAATTTGGAGCCTACCCATTGTGTTGGAGTGTTGCCCA
Organism: Anaerolineales bacterium; assembly: GCA_035283125.1. Lineage (GTDB taxonomy): Bacteria > Chloroflexota > Anaerolineae > Anaerolineales > Villigracilaceae > UBA12087. The sequence continues at coordinate 31,383 of DATEUN010000057.1, read as the reverse complement.
TGTTGGCCCGTTGGCAGCCAGCGCCGCTGATACTGCCCTCGCCTATGCAGTCATGGCAGGCTCTGATTTGAATGACCCAAATTCACTCCATCAACCTGCTCCGACGATTAAAGGTTGGGATAAGCTGAATATAAAACGATTGAAATTGGGAATCTTTAAACCATGGTTCGATCACGCCAACCCGGAAGTGGTTTCTGCATGTGAAGCAATGGTTGCTAATTTTGAGATACTCGGGGCTGAAATTAGGGAAATAACCATTCCGGGATTGGAATCTGCCCGGGCGGCTCACTCAGTGATCATCCTTTCTGAGATGGTTCAATCCATGAGCGCCACCTACCCGGAACATTATAAAGATCATGGCTTGGAAGTGCGTATCAACCTGGCTCTGGCAAAGGCGCTTACCGCCATGGATTACGTCCAGGCTCAAAAAATTCGGACGCGTTTGATTACGGATATGAATCTGGTCATGAACCAGGTCGATATGATCCTCACTCCTTCAACCGGCATGGTCGCTCCACGCATCCCTGAGAATGCATTACCGGATGGTAACTCTGACCTTTCCACAGTGATTGAGATCATGCGTTTTGCGACACAAGCAAACATGACAGGTCAACCTGCCATCTCCTTCCCTGTTGGCTATGACGATCACGGTTTGCCAATTGGCATGCAGGCTATAGGAAGGTATTGGCAGGAAGCAGGTTTGCTCGGTCTGGCTCGTGTTTCCGAGCAGTTTGTTGAAAGACAGGAACCGGTTGTATTCTACGATATTTTACAAGGATGAGAATAGGCATGGATAAGATCAGGATCAGATTTGAGCAATTGAATATCAACGCTATAGCCGTCTGGCAGGGACAGGGATTGTTGTTAACTTGTGGAGATTATTCCACAGGTGAATTTAACACCATGACAGTTGGCTGGGGAAGTATCGGTGTTATGTGGAGTTTACCTTTTATTCAGGTGGTTGTTCGTCCAGTCCGTTATACCTACCAATTCATGGAGAAATTTGATACATTCACGGTCACTTCGTTTTCTGAAGAATACGCGCCTGCATTGCACTTGCTTGGTAATACATCAGGCAGGGACGGGGATAAGATCAAGAGATCCGGTCTTATCCCTTCAGCATCCTCTTTGATCCCATCTCCAGGGTTTGAACAGGCACAGTTGACTTTTGAATGCCGCAAGATCTATTGGGATGACATGGAAAAAACAAAATTTTTAGACCCGCGCCTGGAGAAGAAATACCCTGCTAAGGATTACCACCGTATCTTTTATGGCGAGATACTTTCAATTTATGGGGATCCAAAATACCAGCAATAAAAACATGTTCGGATTTCTCAAGGTAGGTTCCTGGTTCAGGAATTTACTTGACTATTAAGGGAGAAGTTAAATTATTAATTATGGATTCATCAAAAAATTTACTGCCGATTCTTGTCACCGGAGCCAGCAGCGGCATTGGAAATCACCTAACGAAAACACTCGCGCAAAAAGGATACCCGGTTTTTGCCACTGCCCGAAATCAGGATGATATTGTTGAACTGCAAAAGATCACCAATGTCTTTCCAATTCAATTAGATGTAACTGATCCTGGTCAGGTCGAGAATGCTGTTCAATTGGTGGAGAGAACAGGTAAGGGACTCTATGGTTTGGTCAATAATGCAGGTATTGGGGAGTTGGGTCTTCTCCCTGCCTGGAGTGATGATGAGTTGCTCAAGATATTCAATGTGAATGTATTTGGAGTTCACCGCATGACCAATGCCTTTGTGGAAATGGTCATAGCATCTCAGGGTCGGATTGTCAATATTGGTTCTCAGGGAGGGATGATCTCCAAAAAATATTACGGTCCTTATACCATGACCAAGCATGCACTGGAGGCATATACTTTTGCCTTGGGGCAGGAATTGGACCCGTTTGGTGTCAAGGTTGCCATTGTTCAACCTGGAGGTATCATCTCCGCTATTGGGGAAAAATCAATGCCCGGTATGATAAAGCATTTCAAAGCTGCCAGGGGTTCCTTCAAAGAAGAATCAGATCTCATCCTGGCAAGTTTCATGGATCCGCCACAGGAAGCTCCCTCAAAGCCTGAAGGGGAGGAATCTGAAACCAACCGCAAGCCTTCCCCGCCGGCAATTGTCACTGAGGCGGTCCTGCATGCCTTGTTTTCCGACAACCCTAAACTCCGTTACCTCGTGGGGACAAAATGGGAGGGTGATCGTGTCATCAATGCATTGATTGAAAAATTGCTGGATGAGAATGACAATCCCATGCACAATTACTCGCGCAGCCAGTTGATCGATTTATTGGATCAACACCTTGCTGCCAGGAATGAAAAGGATTGAAGTTCCTTTATTTTTTCGATACCATGATACGCTGGACATACTGTGCTGTACCCCCAAACTTGAACTTGTACCGTTCATCACCGCGCATAAAATCAAATACCGATCTCCCGTTATCATTTGCCCACATAAGAAGATGCCCCAGTAATACCCATCCTGGAGAGAGATCCATGAAGCGTGGATCCATTCCGGAGTTGTAAACCCATATGGTTCCGTTGTAATCAAAATTGAGGTAGGAGGCTGCCCTGACTCCACCTACTTCCAGGAAAGATAATTGCAGCCAACCGGCATCCCATGCTGCCTGCATGAGAATTTTCATTTGTTCCTGCATTTCGCTGGTCAGGAACCTGGCTTTCTCAGGTTCATTAGCCATTAAGGTTAGGAAATCATCAATCCCGGTTTCAAGTTGTGTCTCATCATTCAGGATATTCCATGTGATCGGAATGTAGAATTCAGCTGCTCTCCGTAGTTTTCGTCGGATCTCATGTCGTTGTTTTTTGTCAATACCTGCCAGGTATTCGTCAAAATCGCCTGCTAATTCTACAGCCACAGAGGGTCGAAACTTCTCTTGCGCAAACTTCCATCCTTGAGTTTCAGCAGCATCTTTTATTGAACCAATACTTTTCGAACCTTCAGGGATATTGAACCAGTCTAAGCTGCTCCAATCCATGTCGAGATTGCCGGCAAGAAATTTGATCAATCCGGATGTGAATTTATTCAAATTTTCTTCTCGCACAATCAAGTCCAGGTAATCGGATATCTCGATGCTGCCCAACAGCATCAAAGTTTTTTCATTTCTCCCATTAACAGGGTTGGCAGTTAAGAAGAGAGGAGCGATCCCTATCAGTTGCTCATCTTCAGTGGCTGTGATGATGGCTAATTCAGCATCCTCCCATTCGCCACCACCTCGTTTATGCCACCACCCACGCAGGTATTCATGTCTCAGAAATGGTACATTCGTAATACTTCCCGTGAGTAATGTGTTCCAATCATTTTTCAGTAGATCAAATTCAGTTGTTGTTTTAATTAATTTAAATTCCATGCATGCTCTTTTATAAATCATTCTCTTTGATTTTAATTGAGTTCATCCCTTCTTCTTGATGGAACTGTTATGGGGGTTAATTACCAGTCTGATTACCATTTTAATACCAATATACGCACTCACTGGATTGCCTTATAATGTGGACATGATTATCGAGTGTGATCTTAATTTCCTTCCATTTAATCGGGAATCGGGACAGGACGAAGGTTTCCTGCCTGGATTGGCTGTTGCTCCTCCCCCGCATCGGTTTGTAAGGGGTAGGGAAGGCGATCATCTCTTCATCTATTTGTCCCTGAATGGGAATAATCCCATCCAGCTGGATGAGTATACCAAAATCACGCAAAAAATGACCAGTATATTCTATTCCACCAAGGGATCACTGACAGCCGCGCTGCGCTCCACAGCAGAGCTTTTTAACCAGGTCCTCATGACGAGGAATCTTGGAACGACCGGCCAGGGACAATATATCATCGGTCGTCTGGTTATGGGGGTTCTCAGGGGAAGTAGTCTGGTACTCATGCAAAGTGGCCCAACCCATGTCTTTCGGCTTACAGGCGTCGGGGTGGAACATATTCACGATCAGGCTTTATCAGGTCGTGGTCTTGGTTTTACCCAAAAAGCCAACCTCTATTATTCCCAGATGGATTTAAAACCAGGCGAGCACCTCGTGATTTGTTCCCATCTGCCTGAAAATTGGATGTCCGCTTTGTTGAATGAGCGCGGTGGTACTTCATTGGAGGCATTATATCGAAAATTGCAATCCACTGCAGCCGAAGATGCTGGTGCTGTCATCATTCAGGTGGTTAAAGGCAGTGGGATGTTGCACTTGCTCGTAAATGATCACCCACGCAGAACCAAACCTGCCCCAGACCCCCAGATGGAGATTCCTGACTTTCCTCAATATCAACAACCTGTGGAGATCCCAACTGATCCTGAAATGGAATTCGATCCCTTTCAGGTGCAAGACCGAAGTTCTTACACAGAATCTCAAATGGGTTTTGACCAGGGCTCATCGCTTGAAGAATCCGAATTTACAGATACACCATCAAGTTTCTCTGACCAGCCTATCCAGGAACAGTTCACTCAACAAGGCAGCTCTTCAAGTCGGTTCTTGAATTTGCTTGGTGGCTCAGGTTCTCGTGAAAAAACGGGGGGAAACGATTCTGATCCTGGTGGATCAATTGCAGCTTCTGCACGATCAAGGAAAATAGCTGGAAAACAGAGTTTTGATTCCAGTACTGGAATTGGGTTGTCAGGGATTAAGCGTTTTGGTTCAAAGATACGAAAACCAGTCTCCTCCTTCTTGCTCTCAGCAATTCAATCGGTTCGTGTTTTTGGAAACAATCTCACTGGCAGTTTTCGGACATTGTTTCAGAGGATCCTGCCAGCTTCTCCCGATGGGAAACCGCAGCCGATGAATGGTTCTTCAATGGCTTTCATCGCCATGTTCATACCCATCGTTGTTGTAATTGTTTCCAGTTTGGTATATGTCAGGTATGGACGCTCTGCACAGTTTGCTGAAAACTACCAGTTGGCTGTCAGTGAAGCAGTTGGCGCTATCGGACAGACTGATCCTGCCATTGTCCGTAGGGCTTGGGAAAGCACGTTATTCTACCTGGATCGTGCCGAAAGCTATCAGACCACGCAGGATTCCTATACATTGCGTTTGCAGGCACAGGGTTCTCTCGATGCAATGGATCAGATTATCCGCTTGGATTTTCGCCCTGCTATCTATGGTGGCTTGCCCAGGACCATTCAAGTGGGAAAGATGGCAGCTGGAGAGACCGACCTGTATATGTTGGATGATTATAGTGGTCGGATTATTAGAGCCTACCTGACAAGCAGTGGCTATATCCTGGATGATAAATTTGTTTGCGGACCAGGGACTTATCGATCGATGGCTGGCTCTTCCGATTCATCTCCAAATAATACTGTTGATGTCTTTTCATTAATTGATTTACAGGTTCTTCCAAGAGTAAATCCATTTGGAGGATCAACCCTGCTGGCAATGGACGGAACCGGTACGCTTATATATTGCAATCCTGATGCTGAACCATTTGCTTGGAAATTGCAGGCACCAGATATTCTCTGGAAATCACCGGTCGGGTTTGCATTATCTGGACAGAACGAAACTATTTACATACTTGATCCGGTAGGTAATGCCGTATGGTATTACGACCTTGATGGGATGAATCTTTTCAGTGGAAAACCGGGCTTATATTTCTCCGGGAATTATGTTCCCAGGCAATTAAATCAAGCTACCGATATCGCCGTGTCAGGCGCAGACTTATACTTTCTTTTTAATGATGGTCATGTTTCCAGTTGTACACCGGGGCAGTTGGGTGATGTTGTTCCAATGCGCTGCAATGATCCGCAAACAATGACAGATATGAGGATCGGATACCAGAGTGGGATAGTTCTTTCAGATGCAAGTTTCACGGAAATGACATTTACAACTCCACCTGATCCATCCATTTACATGCTGGCGCCTGTTACTGCTGCAGTCTACCGATTCAGTCCCCGACAGGATTCCCTTTATCTCCAGAACCAGTTTCGCGCCACTGTGGATCAGGATAAAACGCTGTTCTCTTCAGGGATTACTTCCATGGCGATTAGTCCCAATCGGAGTATATTCCTGAGTTCGGGAACCCAGGTATATTTTGCCATGGATATCCCCTAGTATCTGATTTCTTTACATTTAAAAGCAGGATAATTTATTAATAACAATCATCATCAATTTGATGATGATTTCTCATTAAGGCAGCGTTAATTTGAATAGTAATTGCTATAATTCAAAATAAACTTAACAAAGATCAAATGAAATATAATAATGAAAAATAAAAGCTTTGAAGGAGCAAATAAATGGTTAATTCCAACCTTTTTGAAATATTGGGTGAATAGCCATCTGAAAAGACGAAAAAAACAGCTCCATTGATCGAATAAATGATATTTGTAAGTTATTTGTAAAGTATTTTTTATGGTTCTTCTCGGGGAAATTTCTGAAATCGCTTATAGTAGTAATTTAATTATGTTGAAATTAGATGCTATAGTATTTATATTCCGATAATGAAAACGAATAAAACCAAACCCTTCAGAGTTTTTTCACAAATGGTGATGGCCATTGGTTTATGGGGGCTGTGCATTTTTATTGTGATCCTTTTAAAAGTACTGATTGCCCCCAATTTCGATGCAAGTCCACTGTTATTAATTCCGGTAATTGTTTTCTCAAGATCTTTGGGAGTATGGAAGAATTTATTAATATCATTCCTGGGAATTTTTACTCTCGTATACCTTCAAGTTTTCCTGAAAATGGTTTCAATGGAAAAGTTGTTTTCATCAGGATTGATAATCCTGGTGGTTACGATAATAGTGGTGACCATTATTCTTGCGATAACTGGGAAAAAGCGAGACCTCTCAAAGGTGGGTGGAGAGAATGACCATACAGCCATTTTACAGTCAGAACAGGCAAAATTTGTTTCATTATTAAATGAGATCGTGGCTGCGTCATTGGGTTCAAGTGACATGTCAGGGATGCTTAATGACCTTGTTGGTCGCTTGGCTGATTTATTCTCCGCTGATATGTGTATGATTACGATTTGCGATGATGAAAGTGATTGCGTTTCTCCTTTGGCTGCTTTCGGCTCAGGGAGCGAAGAATTCTTGGCTGGTCTTTTTGATCAGGATTTAAAAAAACTTACATTGAATGTTTTGGAAGTCGGACATGCTGAAATTCTCGATGAAACTGAACTCTCATCTTTCCTGACTTCCAAAAAGAAGCTCAAGTTTATCCTGGCTGTACCACTCTATTCTCAAGGGAGGGAACAGGGTGGATTGTTTTTAGGCTTCCACTCAGAAGATCAATTTTCAGAACAGGATTTGAAATGGGGAGAATTGGTATCTCGACATGTTTCCTTGGCTGTTTCAAGGATCACGCTTCTGGAAGAAACAACATCCCGGGTCAGGGAATTAAGCGGATTGCACAGGATCTCTCAAGTCTTAAAATATCCGGAAATTACACAGGAAACATATGGCCAATTATCCGAGATCTTGGCAGCCATTCTTGGTGCTGATATATGCATGGTTGGTTTGTATGATGCTGAAACAAATAAAATTGTCTTCCAGCCATCTGCCTTCGGCATGGATGGTAAACAAACTCGTGAATTCCGGCTCTCTTCGAATAATGGTGATTTGGCGGGAATTTTCTCGGATAAGCCAGCCTATTATTCGAATTCCCCGGAATTGATCGATCCATTTTTTCGGGAACACATTCAATCCATGGGTGTGAACTCGTTCATGGCTGTTCCATTAAGAACTACAAGTATGAGCATGCTTGGATTTATATTTCTTATGAACAAGCCTCAAGGTTTCAATAACGATGATGTCCAATTGGTGTCTGTTCTTTCTGATCAGGTTTCATTTGTCATCCAAAATATGCTTCTTTTTTCATCAGAACGTCGCAGGAACGAAGAATTATCAGTTCTGAACGAAATATCAGTTGCGGCTGCTGATGCTCATAACGAAGATGAATTGATCGAATTTGTGACGCAGTTGATCGGTGAAAAACTGTACCCTGATAATTTTGGTGTAATGATGTTGGATGAAAGCGGTGAATTGCTGGTCTTGCATACTTCATATCGTTTGGGAGTTTACGAAATACCAACCACTGTTACTTTGGATCAGGGAATATCTGGATACGTCGCCAGGACAGGGAAACCCAGGCGGGAGATTGATATTCACTCAGTTGCTGATTATCTGGAGGTGGATAGCCAAACCCAATCTGAAATGTGCATCCCTATCAAAATAGGAGATAAAGTGATTGGTGTTTTCAATGCAGAAAGTTCTCGTTTGAATGCTTTCTCCAAAAGAGATGAAGATCTCTTAAAGATAATGACCTCCCAATTATCAACAGCCATCGAACGCTTGCGGATTGATGAGGATCAAAAGAGACAAACTTCCGCGCTCGCACGATCTAATGCATTAATTAAAGCACTGGCACAGGTCAGTTCAAAAGCATCAAAGGTTATCGTTCCGGATGGGGTCATGCAGACATTGGGAAAGGAATTGTCTTCGCTAGGATTGTTCTGTGTGATCGCATTACCCCGCTTGGAAGACCACAAGATGCATGTTGTATTTACTTCTATTCCTGAACGGATCGTGAAGATTATTGAACGGATTGGCAGAAAAAAAATAGGCGAATATTCATTCTCATTGGAGAGTATTTGGGAGCAATCGTCGAGGTCAATGGAACCTGTTCTTTTGCAGGATCCAGCAAAAGTCGTCAGCAGCTATGTTTCTGGAGTTACCAGGGAAACTATTCAGAAGATTCTTTCTCCAACAGGTGTGACATCTTCAATGCTTATTTGCCAGCTCCCTTTGGTATTGGAGGAAAACATTCAGGGATTCATCTGGTTGTGGGGCGAGGATCTCCAGGCAAGTGACATTCCAGCCATGTCGATTTTTGGAAACCAGGTGGCAATTACGCTGCAGAATGCCCACCTCATGGAAGAAGTCCAAAAAATGGCTGTGTTGGATGATCTAACTGGGGTTTATAACCGGCGTCATTTTTTTGAATTGGCAGAACATGAATTCAAAGAAGCTCGTAGATACGAATTACCTTTATCAGCCATGATAATTGACATCGATCATTTTAAAAAAGTTAATGACACCTATGGGCACATAATTGGCGATCAGGTTCTTAAAAACACTGCAGATATTATTAAGAATAACCTTCGTGAACAGGACACAATGGGGCGTTATGGAGGGGAAGAATTCTCGATTATCATGCCGGTAACCGATCAGAAGGAAGCTCATAAGGTAGCGTTGCGTCTTAAGGAAAAAGTTTCAGAATCCAGGGTTAATACAGATGCCGGTTTGGTCAGTGTTGATATAAGCCTGGGAATAGCACAGCTGAACGACGAAATGCCTACGCTACTGAGTTTGATCCATCTGGCAGATAAGGCGATGTATATCGCTAAAAGCACAGGTGGAAATAGCGTCGGAAGGATCTTATCTCCATCAGCAGAAAACTGATCACGAATGAAAGATCAGGGAACAACAGGTCAGCGCACCTTCTGCCTTGCCTAATTCTGACGCATCCACCATCTTGAGGTTCAATCCAGCTTCAATCAATTTTTCTGCAGTACGCATAAAACAGGGTTGATAGATCACGGTTGAGCCTATCTGTAAAGCGTTGGCTGCATTTTCCTCAGACTTATCAACTTCAATGATTCTAAATCCTTGAAAATGACCTTTTTCGATCCAATCTGGATTAAGAATAACAGTTCCCTCGGCTGCCATACTTACAGCTGATTTAAGATGCAGGCATCCATTTACCTCGATAACTTTAATTTTATATCCATATGGATCGACGATCGTTTTTAATTGATGGATTGCTTCATCGTTGCTTCGTGTAGATTTTCCGATGAAAATCGTTTTTCCAGCAACCAGGATGTCACCTCCATCAAGAATGCCCGGCGCTTGGGTGTATACCAGTTCCCGGTAAGGTTTCAATGCAGAAGCTATGCTTTCCACTTCCTTTCTGCGGGAAATTGCGCCTGGCCTGGTCAGAATAGCAATTTCATCTAACACCAATGCGATATCCTCAACGAAAACAGAATCTGGAAGATCTGGTTCAGCTGGTAGCGAAATGACTTCCAGTCCTAAAACTCTTAAAGCTTGTTCGTAATTCCTGTGTTGGCTATTGGCGATATCAGGATTAATGTGTTGACGCTCCAGGTATGTCAGCTCACATTGATTGATGGACGGGCTCACTTTCCGTGTAATCGCTATCATGATTTTGGATTCCGGAAATTTCATTTTTAAAATCGAAGATGTTTAACTGTTAAACCACCATTTATGATTTCCATTAAGGAATCTATTCCAATTCGAAGATGAATATCTGCAAATTGCTCGGTAACCTTTTTATCACTGATGGTAGTCTTAATCCCTTCCGGTATCATTGGTTGATCTGAAACGAGGAGTAGAGCCCCGGCAGGTATTTGGTTTGCAAACCCAGTGATAAAAATGGTTGCGGTTTCCATATCAATAGCCATTGCCCGAATTTTCTTCAGGTAATTCCTGAATTCAGCATCATGTTCCCAAACCCGTCTGTTTGTTGAATACACTGTTCCAGTCCAATAATCACGACTGTGATTGCGTATTGTCGTCGAAACAGCCTTTTGAAGGTTGAATGCCGGTAGGGCAGGGACTTCAGGAGGGTAATAATCATTCGATGTACCATCTCCCCGTATCGCTGCAATCGGAAGGATCAGATCACCAATCTTGTTCTTGGTCTTCAATCCTCCGCATTTTCCAAGAAAAAGGACAGCTTTGGGCTTGATTGCTGATAATAGGTCCATAACAGTTGCAGCATTCGGACTGCCCATCCCGAAGTTGATCATCGTTATTCCATTTGCGGTTGCATTTGGCATGGGAAATTCCATCCCATTTATTGGTGTACCATACCAGTTTGAAAACAATTCCAGGTAGTGTTGGAAATTTACCAGTAACACATGTTCCCCAAAATCCTTTAGGGGAGTCCCTGTATATCTAGGTAGCCAGTCTGCAACTATTTCATTTTTTGATTTCATTTGTTCTCCCGCTTTCGTCTTGCTCAGTTTTATGTGTTCATTGATTTATAATCGGTTAATTCCCATAACTGGTACAAACCAAGGCGATTTTCGTATCCATCCGATAGGAAAGACTTGTAAACCTGGAAACCAGTTTCATTGGCAATAGATCTCAACTCGCTTTCGCTGAAATGGTGAACATATCGCAATCCATTTCCTCCCCTTTTCCAATCCAAAAGGTAATCGCCTTCATCAAGTTCTTTATCATCCATCCCAACGCTGCTCCATGGCTGTATCCTTCCTTTTAACCTTGGGCTGTTCAGGAATTGCCAGTTTGAATGAATGAATGACCCTTTGGGGGTTAACAATCGTTTCGCTTTTGTTATGATCTGTTTCCTTAATAGGATGGAAGGGATGTGGTGCAGAGTTGCGAATGCAAACACCATGTCAAATTGATCTTCGCCGAATTGTTGATCCCAGTCTTTGCTCGCCAGGTCACCAAGCAGAAATCGGGTCGAGGATGGATGTTCCTTTCCGTTGGCAGCCTTTAATAATGAGCGGCTCAGTTCAAGACCGGTATAAGTACCCTTGTGACCAAGTTTTACCAGTTGCTTGGCAACCTCACCGTTCCCACAACCCAGGTCGAGGATATTTTCATTGCCATCCAGATTTTCAAGGATCGATCTCACCCCCGGTTGGATTCTCCCGCGAGTTTCTGAGAATTCATCTCCAAAATTTTGGTAGAATTGTTTATTGATTTCAAGGAGCTTTTGGATTGTTCTTTCATCCATAACTAGATTATACACATCCATACAGTGGATTGAAACCTTATCAGTCGCAATTCAAACCATACGATCTTACGCCGCTGTTTTGATCCTGGCTGGATTGACCGATTTGGCAGAATAAGTTTTTCTACCATCAACCATGAGAATAAAGCAGAAAAATTATGCAAAATAAGGATTGGACGACAAAACACAACCTCACGCAGGAAAAATTGGACCTTGCGTTTTTAATTCTTCAGGATGTCCGTCAGGGTCTGCCGGTCATGGATGCTGTTCGTCGTCATCCAGGAGATCAAGGTCATATCAGCAAATCGATTTTGGTAGCCGCTTACAACAATATGATCGAAAGTGGAGAGTGGGATCCGGAACCTGGCCTTCTTGCCTCCATTCGAATGAAACCCGTTCGTACTCTTTCCGGGGTGACTACTGTTACAGTTTTAACCAAACCTTATCCCTGCCCTGCTAATTGCATTTTTTGCCCGGATGATGCTCGCATGCCCAAGAGTTATCTTCCCGATGAACCAGGTGCCATGCGGGCATTAGAGCATGATTTTGATCCCTTTGACCAGGTCGCTTCCCGTTTGGAATCTCTCCAGGCAGTGGGGCATCCCACTGATAAGGTGGAATTGCTCATCTTGGGGGGAACATGGTCGGCGTATCGAAAAGATTACCAGGAATGGTTTGTCACCCGTTGTTTCGATGCATTAAATGGGAAGGTTGCACTTTCTCTTGAAGATGCTCAGGAAATGAATGAATCATCAAACCATCGCAATGTGGGTTTGGTGGTGGAGACTCGCCCGGATGAGATCGACCTTAAGGAAATTGCTTGGTTGAGGCATCTGGGAGTGACCAAGATCCAGATGGGTATCCAGAGTTTGGACGATCATATTCTCGAACTCAACAATCGCGGTCATACAGTTGCCAGAGCCCACCAGGCGGTGGCTTTATTACGGGCAGCCGGATTCAAGATTGTCCTGCATTGGATGCCCAACTTGTTGGGTGCAACCATCGACTCCGATAGGGAGGATTTCAAACGCTTATGGTTGGATCTCTGTCCGGATGAAATTAAGATCTATCCCTGCCAGTTGTTGGAAAATGCCCCCCTTTATGAATACTGGCAGCGCGGTGAATACGTACCATACACACAGCAGGAACTGGTTTCTCTTTTGGCAGATATTAAACCCGCTATCCCGCGCTATTGCCGGGTCAATCGAGTGATCCGTGATATTCCCTCAACACATGTGGTGGAAGGCAATAAAAGGACCAGTCTCCGGCAGGATGTACACCTGGAATTGTCCAGGCGGGGAACGCATTGCGAATGTATCAGGTGCCGTGAAGTGAGAGGGATGGCAGTGGATGTCTCCAGGTTGTCCATGCAGGATGAAGTATATGGCGCAGGAGGTGCGCAGGAGCATTTTATCTCCTTTGTCACACCTGGCGATAAAATAGCTGGATTCATCCGCCTCTCTTTACCCGGGAAACCATCACCGCATGTCGGCCTTTCAGATCTGGAAGGTGCTGCCATCATTAGGGAAGTTCATGTCTATGGGCAATCACTCGCTGTAGGCGAAGATCTCTCCGGAGTGGCACAGCATAGCGGGCTGGGCACTCGCTTGTTGCAGGAAGCGGAGAGTATCGCTCACAGTTCGGGGTATCAGCGAATATGCGTAATTGCCGCCATTGGAACTCGCCAATACTACATGGATAGGGGTTACCACAGGGGCGAAACCTATCTTTTCAAGAATTTTTAAACCGTTTAACCATGTTTTCCAGGTGGATTATGAAACAGGTCACCGATAAGGGATTGAAGAATGTCTGCCCTCCTTGATCTTTTCTGGCTCTTCTTGCGGGTAAACCTATTGACCACCTCAGGTCCTGCATCTGTTGGATTATTGTTTCAGGAAACTGTAGGTTCCCTGATGACTGGGGCTCAATTCGTGGAAGCGGTTAGTTTTTCAAGTGCCCTTCCTGGGAGTGATGCTCTCCAATTGGCAATGTTCATAGGCTATTCAGTTGCCAGGATCCCTGGTGCTTTGGTTGCGTTGATTGGAACGATCCTTCCTCCAACAGTATTAATGTTTTTTGGGGTTTCAATTCTTCATAGGCTCCACAGGGAAGGGTGGATGGTGCGATTCATAACAGGACTGATTCCAGCTGTTTCCATATTAATGGTATTTGTAGCCTATCAACTTCTTTTCAGTGATTCCCAATCTGGTCTGGGTTGGAAAACCATTCTGATCGCCATCTGCGCATGGCTTTCCCTCCATTTTAAAATTCCCCCGCCAATCGTTCTTTTGGCAGCAGGGATTGCAGGAGTACTGATATTTTGAAAAAGAAAGATCAATTTAAACGCTCAATTAAATTATTCTGGATGTTCCTGAAAGTTAACCTGCTTTCTACCTCAGGTCCCGCTTCAATTGGGCTCTTATATAAGGAGTCGGTTGGAACGATTATGACAGAATCTCAATTCGTGGAGGCGGTTGGATTCTCGAACCTCCTTCCAGGAAGCGAGGCGCTGAAGTTGGCGTTGTTTGTTGGTTATGCATCAGGAGGGTATATCGGAATTATTGCAGCATTGATCGGGTCTATTTTACCTCCAACAATTGTCATGCTTGCTTTGGTTTCCATCCTTGAGAGGATCAAAGAGCAAACCTGGCTTCAGGGTTTCATTCAAGGGTTGACGCCAGCAGTTGCAGTTGTAATATTAATGGTGGCATGGGATTTATTCCGCGATGGAAAGAAACAAAACTATCGGACCATAGTTATTGCATTAATTAGTTTTATTGCACTTCTTGTGGCTGTCCCTTCTCCTCTTGTCCTTTTTGGAGCAGGTATTCTGGGATTGGTGTTGCTTAGATGAATGATCAAAATGAAAACATGATATTGGTTACCAATGGTCATCCGGCAACCAGACCTTCCTTGGAATTTGGGTCCTGGTTGGCAGGAAAGTTGAACCTCTCTATTAAACTCCTTGCGATACAGGAACCTTCTGATCAGGATCATCCTGTTGCAGAAATGATCGAAAGAATATGCCAGGATATGAAAATCAAAGGGGTTTCTTACCAGGTAGTGGAATTGATCGGAACCATTGAAAAATTGATTAACGAACAGATCCGGGGATCTTGTGAAATGGTTGTCTTGGGTCCACTTGGAAGGTCATTCTTGTACCAGGTTGTCCATGGACATTCGATCCGAAAATTAATGGAAGATCTGTCAGTACCGATCCTTTACGTGCCGGAATATCACCTGCCTGTAAAGAAGATTCTCGTTTGTCTGGGAGGTCTCGGTTACGCACAGGATGTCCTTGATAGATCGTTGATCTTGGCCCGCTCTCTGGAAGCTTCCATTACGATTTTCCATGTTGTTGAGCCGATTTCGTTGGACTATCCATTGGCTAAGGAAGTGCAAGACCACTGGGCAGATCTGATGACAACCGATACGCCACAAGGTCAAAATCTTCGGCAGGCTCTTTCTAAAGTACAGAAATTAGGGCTTGCTTCTGAAGTAAAGATCAGGCATGGAAATATTATTTCGGAGATATTAAAAGAGGTTGCTGCAGGTGATTATGAGTTGATTTGCATGGGATCTATCTTTAGTTCCCAGGGTTTAAGACACTTTGCCTTACCAAATATCACTGCAGAAATATTGGAAACGGTTAAGTGTCCCATTCTTACCGTTCGAGCTTGCCTGGATGACTGATTAATTTTTCATTTCCCATTCTCTTACAGCAGATTGGATCAGGTTTTTGATCTCTTGGTTTGGAACAGCTTCTACCCCTTCATATTTATTCAGACCAACATAAACCATAACTCCACCAGTTTCTGTTTCGAGCAGGTGGATACCTTTATTGGATAAAGTGGATGATATGATTTTCTTCTGCAAAATATCATCGATTTCTGAAACCATTCCCGCTCTTGGCTCATCACTGGCTTTGGCAACCGAGTCTTGTTTTTGGTTGGATTTTATGGGTGTCAGTTTGGGATCGTCAGGTTTATGAGCTTCCTGGGAGGGATTTAATTGCGGCTCGTTCTTTACATTTTCCACCCATGGACGAAGCCTGATTAGTAGATTGATAAGTGAGCTCCGTTTTTCAACGGGAAGTTCTCCTGGTTTATTATAAATTTCACCGCCCATTTCAAGTATCAGTGACTCGGAAGGACTCCGGGTAATTCGCAGCAGGCTTGGTTGGATCTCCTTGATTAAATTGCTTTCTTCCTGTATTGCTTTCGTTCCAATTTTCTTGTCTTTGTTTCTTTGCTTGATGGCTGCTTCAACCAGGCCGATGACATATCCTAGTAAGAAAATCCCAATGACTATACCTATGGTTTTCGTATCCCACACCATCTGGTTATCCTCCTTGTTGACAATTCGGGCAAAAATGAGTCCCTCGCTGCCCAACGGATATTTTTTGAATGATTGATCCGCATCTTGGGCAGGTTTCACCTCTTCTGCCATATACGTTGAAATGGTTTTGAAAATCCCCACCTTTATAAACCCAATCGATGCTGGCTCCATTACGTTTGATCCCTTCTTGGAGAATATCTCTGATTGCCTTCCATAGGGATTTGCATTCTTCGATTGTAAGGCTGTCGGATATTCGCAAAGGATGTATCTTGGCGGCGAATAAGGCTTCGTCTGTGTATATGTTTCCCATGCCCGCCAGGAAGGATTGATCCAATAATAATGGTTTTAATTGTCTGCGACGCTTATTGAGCATTGAGTAAAACAAATCCGCTGTAAATTGTTTGCCCAGTGGTTCCGGTCCAAGTTTATCAAGGATTGATTCAGGGGCTTGAGTTAACCACATCCTGCCAAATTTTCTTGGGTCTTGAAATACCAGCGAATTATCTCCAGAGAGATTAAGAATTACCCGATCATGCTTTTCAGCAGCTTTGTTTTCAGATCGAATGAAGAGATCTCCACTCATACGGAGGTGGAACAGAATGTGATGGGTATTCAGTTTTAGAATAATGAATTTTCCACGTCTGGATACAGAATGGATGAATTGCCCCCCTACGGATTGACTGAATTTAAGGGGGGTGGGATAAGCCAGGCTTCCATTCCAGCGCAGCTCGGAAGAGAGTATCTCCTTCCCTGTCACCTCCGGATCGATTTTTCTTACGATTGTCTCAACTTCAGGTAATTCAGGCATCCAGATGATCTTCTCTCGAGTTTAATACCCGGCAGGTTGAATTAACTGCCGGGTCCTTCCTTCAATTTGATGGTTAGGATAACTGTTGTGCCAGGTAATTTTGAATACCCATTTGATTGATCTGGTCCAGTTGAGCTTCGATCCAGTCGATATGCTCCTCTTCATCCTCAAGGATTTCCTCCAGCAGATCGCGGGTGCCATTATCACCCAGTTCAACAGCCAGCTTGATTGCCAGGTTGTATTCCTTTATCGCTGTACTTTCCGCTTCCATGTCGTTCTTGTGCTGCGCTTCCACAGTATTACCGATATTGATCTTGTTCAGGTTGCTGACAATGGGCATCCCTTCAAGAAATAGGATTCTGGCAATATGCTTTTCTGCATGTTTCATTTCTTCGATTGCTCGTTTTTCGATCACATCTGCGACGACCTTGTACCCCCAATTGTCACACATCTCAGCCTGAACCATGTATTGGCTGATGGCTGTTAATTCGTCAGCCAGTAAAAAATTCAGTTTGTCGATTATTTTTGGGTTACCTTTCATCTTTTGTCTCCTTAAAACTTTTGTTTATTCATTGAACATCTCTCCGACACTTCGGCCTTCATGTGCCCTGCGGATGACTTCTCCAAGCAGGGGAGCGACCGTAAGCACTTTCAACCTTTTCCCAAGGTGCTTTGCTTTCTCAGGTGGGATGGGTATTGTATCTGACGTGATGAATTCAGTTATTGGCAAAGCAGCCAATCGTTCCGCTGCATCACCGGATAAAACCGCATGGCTGAATGTGAGATAGATATTTCGTGCTCCGGAATTCTTGATAAGTTTAACTGCTTGCATAATGGATCCGCCTGTGTCAACTTCATCATCAACCAGAACGACATCCCTGTCTGCCACATCCCCAATTAAGGTCAAGGCTTCGGCTTTTGCATTGTTTGCTGCTCTTCTTTTTTCGATGAATGCGATTGGCGTATCGATTCCAGCAGCAAAGTTCCGTCCTTTCTTTGCAAATCCCAGGTCAACAGTAACAACAACCGGATCCTTTAATTTCGGTCGTAGTTCGTCTTTGACATAATCGATCATTTGGTGGGCAGTGGTTAACACATCCCCAGGGATTGAAAAGAAGCCTTGCATCTGCCCGGAATGGGGATCCAGTGTGATATACCGGTCAGCCCCGGAAACTTGAAGAAGGTCTGCCACCAATCGAGCGGTTATGGGCACCCTTGGTTGATCTTTTCTGTCAGATCGGGCATAGCACAAGTAGGGCACGACTGCCGTTATCCTTGCTGCTGAATCCAACCGCAATGTTTGTAACAGGATCAGTAATTCCATCAAATTGTATTGAACCGGAGATGAAGTGGTTTGGATGACGTAAACATCCTGTCCACGGACACTCCCATGTAATTTGACAAAAATATTATCATTTGGGAATAATACGATGTCTCTCCCGCACAGGGTGGTTCCCAGGTAGTCGGCGATTTTTTGCGCCAGGTCTGGGGATGCTGTCCCGGCGAAAAGCTTGATTTCTCCATATATTTTTAATTCGTGTTGATTTATGGGCATTTAATCCTCCAGCGACTCTCTCGAAAGCCATTCATTTTTTAACATGCTCATCATCAGGGTATCATAGTATTTTCCCCGGTAATAACGGTCTTCCCTCAGGCGGCCTTCATGTTTGAAACCCGCTTTTTCGTAGGCTCTGATGGCTTGCAGGTTATCTTCATAAACGCGTAGGAAAATTCTGTGTAAGTTTAATGTTTCAAAACCATGTTGTAGGAGCATTAGCATGGTTTCTGTTCCATACCCTTTGCCCCATTCCTTCTTGTCGCCAATGAAAATCCCAACTTCAGCGCATCGGTTAATGAGCGATATGTTATGAAAGCTGCTGTTTCCCACTAATTTCCATGGTTCACCGTCTCTGATCTCAATGGCTAGTGGTTTTTCTTCCGGTGGCAGATCTGATACTTTCTCAAACCAGCGTTCTTCATCTATCGTTGAAAGGGGAAAATTAATGACCAATCCCTTGACAACCTCAGGATCATTTAGCCATTCAACAAAAAAAGGAAGGTCTTCTCGTTCAACAGCGCGCAGGCGGATTCTTTCTCCAGTGATCATGGATTCCTCCCATTGATAAGTTGTCTGACGGCTTCCCATGGTGACAGTTTTCGACCAATGACCTTTTCAAGGACTTGTTCGAATTTTTCCTCTGGAAGTTTCGCCCGAAATTCCTTGTTCAAAGTATTTTGGATCATGATATCGATTTCAGTTTCAAGTCGATTTCGATCCCTTGTTAAGCGGTCACCACTTTTGTTGAGGTAAATACTGTGTTCTCTGATCTTCTCGGTCAGCTCTGGAACTCCGCTGCCATCTTTGGAATTCGTTTTTTGGATGCAGGTTATCCAACCATCTTCACTAATAATTGGCTTATTACTCATCCTTAATTTCTCAGTCCGCCCATGATGAAGGAATTGTTTGGAAATTGGGTGGGCAAGTTCCAGCATTCCCCGTAACGCTTTCTCGGTATACTCGATACCTGGACGGTCTGCTTTGTTGATGACCAGGATATCAGCTATTTCGAGTATACCCGCCTTGATGGCTTGGATGTCATCTCCCATTCCTGGTGCTTCAACAACAATGGTTGTATGGGCGAGTCGGGCAATATCAACCTCTGCCTGACCAGCACCAACGGTTTCAATGAATATCATATCAAAACCTGCTGCATCGAAGACTTGTGTCAGGGCGGCAGTGCCATAAGCTAAACCACCAAGGTTCCCTCTAGATGCCATCGATCGGATGAATACACCCTCATCACCAGACAGGTCCCGCATCCTTACCCGGTCTCCCAGTACAGCTCCTCCGCTGAACGGGCTCGTTGGGTCGACAGCGATGATGGCGATCTTCTTTTCTGAATTCTTGCGTAAATGTTGGACTAATTGATTTACCAGGGAGGATTTTCCGACTCCAGGTGCCCCGGTAACACCTATTAAATGTGCCCTGCCGGTATGAACAAAAAGCGCTTCAAGTGCTTTACGGCCTTCTTTGGTATCATTTTCAACTTGTGATAAAAGGCGGGAGAGTGCTAGTCGGTCACCATTGAGAAGGGCTTTTACAAGGGTAGGCATGTTACATTAAGGATCAAATCCGGATCATTTAACTTGCGTGTTCTGGGATGGCTGCTCGAATATCATTAACAATATCCTCCGTTGAGGTACCTGGTCCATAAATACCAGTGACGCCCATCTCCTTTAACTTGGGAACATCCTCGTCCGGGATGATTCCTCCAAGGAATACCTTGACATTTGCCTGGCCGTTCGCTTTGAGAAGTTCAAGGATTCGGGGTGCCAACGCCATGTGTGCACCTGACAAAATCGATAATCCTACTGCATCCACATCTTCTTGAAGGGCAGCTTCAGCGATCATTTCAGGCGTCTGACGTAATCCTGTATAAATGACTTCCATTCCAGCATCTCGCAATGCACGCGCGACAACCTTCGCTCCGCGATCATGTCCATCCAGACCTGGTTTGGCGACTAATACTCGAATCATATTTCCGCTCATTATTTCCTCAGATATTGGGTGTTTAACTCATTATACTATAAGCAAATATCCTTTAAATTCTCTGGGGTATTGGTAAACTCTTGATCAATGAATTTATTAACACCTTTAAAACTGCTGGGAGTTATTTCTTGTTCATAAAGGAGCCTTGCTTGTTCAAAAATTCTTCAATACTCATTTTTATGGGTTAAATGAGCTATTGAATACCCTCTTACCTCTACTTGACCTTATCTATTTGTCGATATAAAATGATTTAACATGCTCTTATTCTGTAGGATTATATAGATTTAAGGTGGATCTTTTGGATACAAGGGAAGCTCACACATCCTGGACTTCTTTGGCAGCCTATTTGCGAAAGGTTGGTTTGGATGGAACCGTGGCATGGCTTTTGGATGCTCTTGGACCATTAACAGTCCTTGGTGCACAAGCACTTCATTTTGGGGAGCCATTTTTTCGATCAGGTCAATCACCAGCTGAATATCAGGAGTTGGTGGATTTGCTTGAAGACCCAGGGAGAAGTCGGGATTTTGCAGCGTATTTAAGAGAGAAAGGGTAACGATGAATATAACGGTTCTCCTTGCAGTTGGTTTGGTCGCCCTTACTGCGATCTTGATACTGATTTTTGCGATAATAAAGCGTAAAGCTGTTCCTTCCCGTCGTGTGATTCCAGCCATTGATCAATTACGCCAGGCCCTCGATCGATCTGTGGAAGGTGGGACACGAGTTCATTTATCCCTTGGCAAGGGAAGGCTCGTATCACCTCAGGGAGCAGCTGGATTGGCTGGCTTAAGTACGCTCAACAGTCTCTCTTCGGTGATTCAATCAAGTGATCTTCCAATGGTAACCTCATCCGGCGAACCCAGTTTATCCATCCTCTCACAGGATATTCTTCGATTATCTAACAGGGAACATCTTGGGAGTGAAGAAATTTCATTCAGGCAATCACGCCTTACCGGTCTGACAGATTTCTCCTATGCAGCTGGCACCATACCTGTGATCAGCAATAATAATGTTTCCACGAATGTTCTCCTTGGTGATTTTGGTATCGAAGCTGGTCTCATTATGGAATCCGCACTTCGAAACAACGGCACAACCGTGGCTGCCAGTGATGATATTTCAGGTCAGGCGGTCATGTTTGCCAGCACAGGCGAATCCTTGGTCGGAGAGGAGCTCTTTGCAGTTAGTGAATATCTTAACCATACACCGGTTCATGCAGCCAGCCTGACTGTTCAGGATATCCTTAGATGGGGTGTTATCGCCTGCATCTTTATTGGAGCGATCCTGAAATTGGGAGGTGTAATTTGAAAAGTATTGTCTCAACCTCCATTGCGATTTTATCTGGTTTGGTAGTCTTGGTCGGTTATTTTGTTCAAATTCCGATTCTTGTTGAATTGCGGAGTCTGTTCCTCGATTGGGCAGTGATCCTGGCTGCATTTATGGTTTTTATAGGTGTACTGAATATCTCGATTGTCAACATTTCGCACTTTACATCCGGAAAAAAAGATGGATTCTTTGGTTTGATGCTTATCATTTCCATGTTCGTAACCTTGGCGTTGGGGTTGATTCTCAAACCAGGTCATCCGATTATGAATTTCATCTTCAATTCCATTCAACTTCCTGTTGAACTGAGTCTTATGGCAGTGTTATCGATCACTTTTCTAATTGCTGCCATTCATCTTTTACGGCGGAAACCTGGATGGGTATCAATAACATTTTTGGTTACTGCCTTGTTGATCCTGGTTGGTACCGCCCCATCTCCGTTTGGCGAATTTCCACTTCTTGGTGGATTTTTAAAACCATTTATTGCCCAGGTTTTGGCTGCATCAGGTGCAAGGGGAATTATTTTGGGGGTTGGATTGGCTGCCTTAACCATGGGGTTGCGAATTCTATTTGGCGCTGACCGTCCTTATGGGGGTAAATGATGGCTGATATCCGCTGCCAGATGTGTGGAAAGCTTTCATCTGATGAACTTGAGATTTGTCCATTTTGCCAGGCACGATTAACACCGCTTCATATGCCTTCTCCCTCTGATGATATGGAAGGTTCAGATCCGGTTGAATCATCCGAAGTTAATATTTCAGAAAGGATCGAAGGAAATCAGGAAGCTGATTCGAATGAAATGGATTCTCTTCTGGATGATTATATTGAAATACCATCAGATCCTGCCGAACTTGAAGTAAAGGAGTGGTTGGCTGGTTTGGACCAGGAAAGCAATAATGAGATGGAAACACCAGATCTTATCCCTGGGGGATCTGCTGATACCTTTGGAGATGGTTCAGATGATGATTGGTTGAGCCGCTTGAATTCACAGGAAAATACTGGAGCAGAACAGGTCGACCAGGATGCTGAAAAGCAGGATGGTTACGCAGAAAAAGATCTTGTCGAATGGCTTCAGGATTTTAAGAACGATGATGAATCTGAAAGGCAACAAAACTCCCAACCAGTATCTGATTTACCAATGAATGACACTGGATCGAATGACGATTGGTTGGATCGTCTTCAACCCATTGAAGGTTCTGTCTCCAGGGATATAGATGATGGTGTAGATATTACGGATGAAGGTGATCTGGGTGATGTGGAAGCATTACCGGAATCGCTTCAGGATTCAACTGAAGGATCTTCATTGGAAGAAGATATTGAAACACCGGATTGGCTCAGGAACATACAGGCTGAAACACTGGATCTTTCAGAAGGAACTGCTTTGGATGAAGCACAATCACCTGATTGGATGGCTGACCTGCAGGCTGAAACTTTTCCTTCTGGCAATGATGTTGATTCTGATGAACGTGATATGCCGGCTTGGTTGAGGGAAATTGGTGCTGATTCTTTGGAATTTGGAGAATCCAATGGTTCTGGGACTCCTGAAATCTCTTTCGAAGATACAGCCATCGATCAGGGAGCTGGAGATTTTGACGATGAAATGGCCTTGAAGGAAGGTCTTGTACCCCCAGGTGAAAAGAACCAGGATATTGAAGCATCAGTTCTCGAGGCAAATGATTATGATCTTAACTCGCAAGTTGAGTCTCTCGAATCCTTCAGGCATGGATCTTCGCTTGAGAAATTATCGTCTGATGAATCAGTGGCACCTGGTACTACCATGCCATCAGGATCGTTGCAGGATTTCACCCAGGCTGGTACCTCTTCTGATACTCCTGGATCATTGGATCTGGACGATGGAATAATGGATGATATATCGGGTGAATTGGAAACAGTTGATTTACCCGAATGGTTAAAGGAATTAAAGGATCCTGAAGTTTTAAGTTCTGATGAGCTGATGGATGCGGAAGTAGCAAAGAAATTGGATGCTATCCCGGAAGGTGAATTACCCGAGTGGATTCAGGATATGCAGCCGGTTGAGTCAATGCTTCCGCAGGATGAAATTGTTGATGAAAAATTGAACGAATTTGTTGAGAATACAGGTCCACTTGCAGGTCTTGCCGGTGTCCTTCCACTTGCTGCGAATACGGAAACCAGGCATAGCACGAAGCCTTATCAGGAAACTCCAGTTTTATCAGGTGAGCAAAATCAACAGGTGGAATTATTTAAACAGATTCTCAATTCTGAATCAAATCCCAAAAAACCTCCTCTGCCTGTAAAGAGATCTTCTCAAAGGTTGCTGCGTTGGATAGTAACTATCATTATGTTGGCAGCAGTGTTGGTACCTATTCTTATCAATTATCCAGTTGCCTTGCCAGCATCAAATTATCCGCCCGAGATGATCCAGGTTCGTAAGATTATTTTTGGATTACCCAATGATTCTCCCGTACTGATGATATTTGACTACGGTCCTGCATATTCAGCCGAGTTGGAAGCTGCAGCATCATCGATAGTGGGTGATCTTATTAACAAGAATACTCGTTTGGTGTATCTATCAACTTCACCAACAGGATTGGTTCTTGCAGATCATTTGATGAATGGTGTCCGCTCTCAGGGGACTTCGTTGATTGATCCCAGGGTGACTGAACTTGGTTATCTTCCCGGTGATATACAAGGCATGGCAAGTTTTGCGAATAACCCTTCATATACCTTGCCTGTTTCAACAGATGGTGTCCATGTATGGGAGGATACCCAGGTTTTACAGGATGTTGGTAGCCTCTCTGGTTTCGCCGCGTTGATTCTCCTGACAGAAAACTCTGAGACCGCGCGTAATTGGATTGAACAGGTTGAAGGACACCTTGGCAATACTCCTTTACTGATGGTTGCTAGTGCTCAAGCAGAACCGATGATTCGTCCATACTTCGAATCAGGTCAGGTGGATGGAATGGTTACTGGTCTCGCAGGTGGAAAAGCCTATGAACAGGCGATGGGAATATCCGGTTTAAGCGCTGGGTATTGGTCCTCATTCAGATCAGGCTTGTTTGTGATCGAACTGATCATCATTTTCGGAGGCTTTTGGAGCTTATTCGGTTCTTTGCGAGATCGTAAACTTACACGGAAGGAAGAGGTTTAATATGGCTCTCAATCCAACGATGGAATTTGCCTCTGCAGTGATAAGTTTTCTTTTTACGATCATGATTCTAAGCTATTTGGTTGGAGACAACCCTCTTTTCCGCTTGGGGATCTATGTTTTTATTGGTGTATCAGCTGGGTACGCTGCCTCGGTTGCCTTCCAGGATATCCTCTGGCCAAAATTGTTCGTGCCATTGATCACTGGAAATTCTTCACGATCTTTATTTCTCTGGATTCCTCTTTTTATGGGAGTGCTCCTTGTTTTTAAACTGTTCCCTCGAGTTTCTCGTTTGGGAAACCCGGTTATGGCTTTTCTGGTGGGAATTGGAGCTGCCGTCGTTATTGGTGGTGCAGTACTCGGCACGATAATTCCTCAAACAATATCTACCATTAACTTATTTGACCTTTCTGCTGGCGGGAGTGCAGTTGAGAAGATCTTTGAAAGTGTGGTTTTCATGATTGGTACCATAAGTACGTTGGTATATTTTCAGTATACTGCCAGGAAAACTCCTCAGGGTGCAAAACGCGGCCGCTTTGTTGAATTGCTTTCCTTGTTGGGTAAGATTTTTATTGCTATCACCTTTGGTGTAGTTTTCGCTGGTGTTCTGACTGCTGCTCTTACTGCCCTCGTTGATAGGGTTATGTTTATTTGGACTTTTCTCCTGTCACTAATCTGATATGGCTGATCCTTTTGTAGAAACAGAATCCATTCTAGCCATAGATTTGGGTTTATGCAATACAAGGGCGTTCCTTTTTGATCTGGTTGATGGCAATTATCGACTGATTGCCTTCGCTGTATCTCCCTCAACGACCATCGCACCATTAAATGATCCTCGAATAGGGGTTTTCGAGGTGATTGCGCAGCTGGAGAAAAACGCTGGAAGGCAGCTGCTGAGTTCAAATAAAACCCTTATAAGTCCCTCTGGTGGTGGCAATGGAATAGATTGTCTGATAAATGTCTATTCTGCTGGTCCTGCCTTCAGGACAGTATTGGTCGGATTGGTTAAAGATGACTCTCTTAAAAGTATAAGGAATCTAGCGGATACAGCTTATACCGAAGTGGTGGATTGTCTCAGTATGGGCGATCAGCGTAAACCGGATGAGTGGATTGATACGATCATTAAAATTCACCCGGACACAATTTTAATTGCTGGCGGTACCGATAATGGTGCTTCAATTTCAATGAGACGCCTGGCAGATTATGTTGGGTTGGCATGTTACCTGATTCCTGCAGCGGAACGACCTTCAATTTTGTTCACAGGTAACCAAGCATTGGCAGATGGGATTAAGGAATCTTTCGGATCACTCGCATCCTCGGTTCGTGTATCTTCCAATATTAGACCGTTTGGTAATGTTGAAGACCTCCAACCAGCGGCGAAAGACCTTTCTGAGATGATCACCCAGGTGAATCGAAATCGAAGTCCAGGATTTGAGGAGCTTTATGCCTGGTCAGGTGGGTATACACTTCCTTCCTGTTATGCCCATGGCAGAATGGTACGTTTCATGAGCAAGGCATTTGAGTTAAATAAGGCTATCATGGCAGTCGATCTCGGTGCATCAGCCGCGACAATTTCATTTGGATTCAATGGGCAGTTGATCCAGGGAGTTTATCCACAATTTGGGTTGGGAAATGCGCTTATTCATCTTTTGGATATTACACCACTGGAAAGTGTAACTCGCTGGCTTACAGTTGATATTTCACCGGACTATGTTCAAAATTATCTCAACCAGAAAGGGCAATACCCCTCTTCGATCCCGGTTACTCGGGAAGACATGGTATTGGAACAGGCTGTTGCGCGCCAGGTACTATCTCTTGCGGTTGAACAGCTCAGGAAAAAGATTCCATCAGAAATTCCACGTTTGTTCGAATTCACCTTGCCATATTGTGAACCGATACTTGTATCGGGAAGCGTCTTGTTAAATGCTCCCGCGTTTGGTCAAACGCTTTTAATCCTTCTGGATTCTCTGCAACCTGTTGGTACAACAACATTCATTTTGGATCCCAACCATCTCCTTCCAATTCTTGGCGCTGTGGCAGATGTCAACCCTTCTGTCCCTGTCCAGGTGCTTGAATCCGGTGTATTTGAGGGTTTGGCATTTGTAGTCACACCAGTTTCAAACGCACGTCAGGGAACACCACTTCTGTCAGGATCATTGATAACCAACGATGGAAACACCTTGACCTTTGAGATAGATCAGGGAACCTTTGAAGTTCTTCCTCTCCCAATTGGAAAATCAGCCCGACTTCTCCTGGAACCTCGTTTCCATGTCGATGTTGGCTTCGGTTATGGGAAGAAAGGAGAAGTTGAGGTTAGCGGAACCCACCTGGGTGTGGTTTTTGATGCAAGAGGGAGACCGCTTCTTTTATCCGGTAATGACAATACCAGGCGCGAAATGATGAACAAATGGATTTGGAGCTTGGAGAGTTAATATTATGTATGCCCCGCTTTCACATATTCATCCATCAACTTTGATCCAGAGGAAGAGAGTATTGCCTGTCCCAGGTCGAATCCTGGTCGGTCAGGGACAGGTGGTTTCTCCAATGGAAGTAGTAGCAGAGACTGAATTCAGCTCGGAACATGTTCTATTGGATGTTGCCGCCCTTCTGCACATCTCTTCAGAAGAAGCAGATTCTCTCATCAATTGCCATGTTGGAGATAGACTATCGGTAAACCAGGTCATTGCTCCTGCCAGGGGTTTCTTTTCCTTCCCGGTTCTCTCCCCCGTTAATGGGCATGTGATTCTTGTGGGAGAAGGTCAGGTATTACTTGAGGCAGGTGATTCAAAGTTTGAACTGCTGGCTAATTATCAGGGAAAGATAACGCAGATCTTTCAGGATAAGGGTGTTGAGATCACAGCAGAAGGATCGATCATTCAGGGTCTCTGGGGAAATGGGAAATTTGGATTTGGTAGCCTTCAATCCAACTTTGTTAAAGGAAATAGCGATAACATACTCAATATTGATAAATTGAATACGAATTATCGCGGCTCAATTGTTTTCGCAAACCACTGCAGTGATAAAAAAGCTCTTAAAAAGGCTGCTGACTTGCCTGTTCGGGGATTGATTTTGGGTAGCATCTCATCTGATCTGTTGTCGCAGGCGATAGATCTGGATCTTCCGATCATGGTGACGGAAGGTTTTGGACATCATCGCATGAGTTCGCTCGTGTATAAGTTGTTGCAAGACAATATCAACAAGGATGTGATCTTGATAGGTAATAATTTTGACCCTTATACAGGTGTTCGCCCTGAGGTCTTTATTCCTTTGCCATCCTCCGGAAAAAAGCCGCTTGCCATGGATTTTGGTTTTCTCTCCGTTGGAAGCCAGGTTCGGATTATCCTGAACCCAGGTCTGTCAGGAGTTGGAACTGTATCAAGGTTTTTGGAAGATAGGTTTGAATTTCCTTCTGGGTTGAAATTACCAGCTGCCGAGATTCGGCTTGAAAATGGCAAAATGGAAATCGTTCCCCTGGTAAATCTTGAAGTGATAAATTAATAGTTCCCTGCTGATAGACTAAAGAATAGGGGGGTTTAAGGTTTGAATCGCATCCCTTACTTTACTAAAGTTTGATAACTTTATCAAGGAACAACGATCTCTTCCTTTAATTTCTCACTTGAATTTCTAACTTGTACAAGACTGGCTCCAACGATCACGACAACGATTCCAATGAATTGAAGCAGGTTTAGTTGTTCACCCAGCAGGAACCATCCCAGTACAGCTGTTCCGATTGGGGCAAGGTTGAGCAGCACATTCATTTGAAATGCAGTCAGTATCTGCAGTGAATGGTTGTAGAGCATATATGCAAGGGATGTGTTGACTACTGCAAGCCATGCGATCAACCCCCATGTTTGAATGGAAGCATGGGGAAATCCTTCGATCGGGATCGCGATTAACAGTGATAATCCTCCACCAATGGCAAGCGGGAAGGCTGTCAACGAAAGGGTATCCACTGATCTTGCCCTGGCAGTATTTCTTCCCATAACGCCAAAGATCGTAAAGCAGATTAACGAACCGCCTGCCAGGAGAATTCCCAGTGGTTCTCCTGGTTTTAGCCCTACTGAAAAGAACATACCGGTTCCAATAAGAGTTAGTAATATTCCGGAAAATTGTAGTCGATTGGGCAATTCTTTCAACCAGATCACGCCGCTTATGAACACAAGCAGTGTGATCAATCCCATCATGAAGGATACTGTGGTTGCTGGCAGGTAGATCAATGACCAGAACATGGCATTGTTTGCAAGTGTATAGGAACTGATTCCAATGATCGCCAGGTTGCGCCATTCTTTATTTGATATTCGTTTTCTTTTTTTTGATTTGAGTAGAAATGGGACTAACACGAGAAAACCAAGAAAATATCGTAATCCACCAATGGTTAACGGACCCATTTCTCTGAGCGAGATTTTCACAAAAATGAATGTGGAAGCCCATAACAGGTTGACAATGACAGCTTCGATCACTGCCAGTCGGTAAGGTTGTTTAATTGCCATGGGATGGATGATGATTAAGGTGATCAGACCACGGTGGTTGCTACTACCTCGCCGAAAGAAAGCAGTGCCTTGACCATGGTCGTATCCCTGCCTTCAGCATACACCCGTAGAACTGGCTCGGTACCGGAGGGACGGATGAGCAGCCAGGAATCATCCGCAAGGATGTATTTAACGCCATCCATTGTGCTGATTTCGACCATCTTTTCACCGCCAATTTCCTTGGGAGCGTTGCTTGTCATGTAATGTACCATGCTTGTTTTTGAAACCGGATGACTCAACCGGATATCCTTCCGTTCATACGCAACTGGTCCAACTTCTTCCAGGAGCTCTTCAACCATTTCAAATAATGTACTTTCGTAGGACGAAATCATTTCAACAAGCAGCAATCCCATCAAGGGTCCATCACCTTCTGGGATATGTCCTTTGAAAGAGATCCCTCCCGATTCCTCTCCACCGATGAGAACGTCTCCATTCATCATATGATCAGCGATGTGGTTAAAACCAACAGGGGTTTCTATTACCTTCAACCCGTATTTCTTTGCTAATCGATCGATCATCCTTGTCGTCGATACGGTCCTCACAACTGCACCACTCATCCCGCGTTTCTCGACCAGGTATTTCAATGCCAGTGCCATGATCTTGTGTGGATCGATAAAATTGCCGCGTTCGTCCATGGCACCTATTCGATCAGCATCTCCGTCGGTCGCCAGGCCAAAATTTCCCATTCCCGTGCTGATCGCACCGGCTAGGGGTCCCAGGTAGCGGCCAATTGGTTCCGGATGAACCCCGCCAAATCCCGGGTTCATCTCTCCGCGTATTTCATTGATCTCACAACCTGTCCCATGTAAGAAAGATTTGATCACACCCCTCCCTGATCCATACATGGAATCAACGATGAATCGTTGAGGGTTCTCAGCGATCACATCACAATTGATTAGTGTGTGAAGATGGGTAAAATAGGCGTCCAGGGGATTAAAGCGTTCGATCAGTCCAATTTCTCTCGCTTTCTCATACTCCATTAAATTCGGGCCTCGTGCCCGCTCTTCATTGTCATTAATGTAGACTTCAACCCTGCGGCATTGTTCCGGAAGGGCTGAATTGCCAAGAGAGGATTTCAGTTTTACTCCGTTATATCTCGGTGCATTATGCGAAGCTGTGATCATCACACCCGCAATAGCTTGACTGTTCAGAACAGCATAAGATATGGCTGGGGTTGGGGAATCTGCCTGTGCCAGCAGCACTGTAAATCCATTGGCTGCCAGCACTCGTGCAGCTTCCCGGGCATACCGGTCAGAAAGAAACCGTGTGTCATATCCGACAACCATCTTTCGGGGATTGGGGTTGCTGCCGTTGGTTGCTTGCTTTACCCAGTGATCGGACATGACCGCATCAGCAATAGCTTGTGTGACAATCCTTAGGTTATTGAATGTAAAAGTATCAGAAATTACTGCCCGCCAGCCATCAGTCCCAAAGTGGATTGTCATGGATTATGTTCTCCAGGTGAAAGAGATTTTTATAAAGAAAGTAGAAGATTTGCAGGATAGGATTAAGACCCGGGTGTTGGAGTCGTTAAGGTTATGATATCTTGGATGATCCATCCTTCCAGTCCATCTGCTGTCCGAACGTTGATCCAGTTGATTCCATTGAGTAGTTGACTTTCTGGCAGGATCTCCAGCAGGGTACCGTCTGGAAGGGTGGCAATGATTGTCCCTTCCGGTGTATTTCTGAGGTTGGCTCCCTCGTTATTTAAAGTGACGACTTTGGCAAGGATGGGTGTCGCTTCAGGGGTATTCGTGGTTGTCGGTATAAGGCTGGGAGTGGATTGAAGCGTTGGTGTCTCTGTTATTTGCTGTGTTGCTGTTTGTGACGGGAACGCTGAAGGTTGTACAATTTCAGGGTTGCCATTGCTGGTTTGTGATGGAAAGATTCTCATGTCTTGAACAGGAGGAGATGGTATGTTCCACGGAATTGGGAAATATTGTTGAATGTACGATGCTGCTCCACTTATCCATAAAAATGATG
>DATEUN010000056.1:0-3502 GCA_035283125.1 Anaerolineales bacterium | reverse complement strand
GCGGAAGGCAGGGTGCCATCTGGATTACATGGAGTCAGGATTGGGTAATTCACGACCACTTCGGTCTGGTCATATTCAAAAAGGTCAGGTCTTGCAAGCGCACGAGTTACCCGTTGTAAACTGGATTGTCTCTGTTCACTTTTTAATTCTTCAAGGTTCACTTTCGTGACCTGGAAACCATAAGCATACACAACCAGGATCAACAAAGTTATCAAACCCACTGAAAGGGATCTTAGAGGTGAAGCTTTCTTGTTCTTTTTCTCTGTCATATCAGCCTCACCCGACCCGCTCTGCTTCACGACCATAGATCTCTTTAAATCGGTCGTCATCAATATCCTCAGGAAGACCTTCAAATACAAGCTTCCCTTCATTGAGGGCTATTGCTCTATCCGCATAACGATGGACGATATCGAGGAAATGGAGACTGCACATGACTGTCACTCCATCAGTTTTGTTAATATCTTCGAGGTGCTTCATGATACTGTGGGCTAAGACCGGGTCCAGGCTGGCGACGGGCTCATCTGCAAGTATCAGTTCAGGATCCTGCATTAGGGCACGGGCAATCCCCACCCGCTGCTGTTGACCGCCACTGAGCTCGTCCGCCCGATGGTTGGCTTTATCCGCGATACCCATTCTTTCCATCTGCTGCCTGGCTTTTTCCAAATCTTCCTTAGGAAATCGATTCAGGAAGCTCCAAGCTGGATTGACATAACCCAGACGTCCAGCCAGGACATTTGTAATCACTTTTGACCTATGCACAAGGTTAAAATGCTGGAAGACCATTCCGATCTTCCGACGTATTTCCCGCATTTCTTCCTGTGATGCCTGTGTGATATCGACATCGTTCCATAGGATCTGTCCGTCAGTCGGTTCAATCAAACGATTTATGCAGCGCAGGAGAGTCGATTTTCCCGATCCACTCAAACCTATTACAGCGAGGAATTGACCGTCGGGAACATCGAAACTTACGTTATCCAAGGCCTTGACGCCGCCTTCGTATATTTTTGTTAAATTCCTTATCTGAAGCATTTGGGATTCCTTAACATTTGAAGTTGGGTATCAATTAATTCATTAAAGGAAATTCGTCTGAGAAAAGCATAATCCTGCTATTCCCCTCAGAATGTGCAGAATTCAATTAGAAATAATAACTTAACTTATGGGGCAGGGATCTCTCCCTGCCCCACCGTGGATCAATTAGATTTGAATCTTATGGTTCGATCGAGTAACCTGTCAGTTCAACCATCTTGCGGACATCATCATATTCTGCATCGGTTGCAGCGATGATGCCAGACCAACCGTAGAAGTCAGCACTGCCGATCGATTCATTCCAGGCTTCTGTCTGTGAGAAGGCATAAAGGGCATCCACGATCTGTTGGCGAAGGTCAGCCGGGAAGTCGGGTCCAAAAGCCATGGCATCATTGGGGACATCCGTGGTAACTCCGAGGATACGTACCTTCTGAATCACATCAGGAGCTTCGGCGCGGATATTGGCTCGGGCATCCAGAATGCGGTAACCGTCGCAAAGGATCTTCTTTCCATCATCGCTGACTGCGCAGTTTTGAATGGCGGAATCCGGGATCTCATATTGATCCAAACTGGTGATATTACCTGCAACATAATCATCATAGGTCCAGAGTGAATTTCCATCAGGATCCAGAGGAACACTGTAGAAGACGGTACCGAAATCAACCTGTCCGTTATAGACTGCGGAGACGGTCTGGT
The DNA here is from genome assembly GCA_035283125.1 of Anaerolineales bacterium. GTDB lineage: Bacteria > Chloroflexota > Anaerolineae > Anaerolineales > Villigracilaceae > UBA12087. The sequence goes on along the minus strand of DATEUN010000056.1, from coordinate 1,780 downwards.
TGTGACCACCGGTCTCCACCTTGTCACCAACTGTAACACCGTTGTTCGCTAGGTCAACCAAGGGGAGCATGTAACCAGAGGTTGAACCTGGCTCACCAAATCCCCAGGTAGCACCTTCAAGGTCAGCAAGAGTCTGGTAAGGGCTATCACGCTGGACGATGTATTCAGCCCAATATACGGGGAAACCGTAGCGGACAGCTTTGAAGGCAACATCAACACCGCACTGAGCACTGGCAATGGCATATCCCAAAGGTGGGATAAAAGCCATGGTGTCATCAGGTGATGCGCACATCTCTTCGATCGTCGCGGCATAGGAAGTCGGGACGGTCACTGTGAAGAACAAGCCGGTGGCTTCGTGCAAAGCATCAGCCATGACCTGGCCTCCGGTTACGATCTGATTGGCGTCTACTGAAGGCACAAACAGCACCTTGATCGGGTGCCCTTCAGTTCCGACATCTGATGCTTCCGCTGCGCCTGATCCACAGGCGGTTAGAAGCATAGAGGCCATTACCAACAAAGAAACAACCACTAACAATCTCTTCATTTTTCTTCTCCTCTGAATGAATTGGATTATTGGGACATTGCCCATTGATAAAATCATAACTCTTATTATACAGTAAGGCAAGGGAAAAATATCATTTCTTTAAATTTTTTAAGATTTATAGATCAGATGTTTTTTCCCTTCTTTCATGTAACCCTTTCTGTCCAAACAGAATGTGTGTATTTTGATCGAATCAATTCTGTAATTCTCTCTTTCTCTTTAAGAGCTAATTCCCCGGGTAATAACTTCAAACCTAATTCCGATTGGAATGCATTTATAAATGTTCTTGCAACAGTTTCCCGTTCCATAGAAAATCCCGTGATCATTTCAAGATTGATTGCATGGTCCATTAATCTGGCAATAGATTCATCACGGATATTATTATCCGAAAATGAAAGGATCTTAATAATTCTGCCCAGGTCACCATTTAAAGGGAGTGAACCATGTTGCAGAACTCCTTGCTTTCGACGGGCTTGGGCAGATCCAATCAATTTCTTCCCCTGAAATGTGATCTCGAATGCAGATGGTACTTCAAAACATATTGCCCCTGATCGGTTTGAATTTACTTGGTTATGAGAGGTATTTATCTCTGCATCCACACCCAGAAGTTCCAGTGTTTTTAATAATCCTTTTGCAATCCTATGGTAACTTTCCAGCAAGTTGCCTGAAACCAGGTATTCCTGATGAGGTGCAATGATCGAATACGTCAACTCATCAGCATGGAGGATCGCTTTCCCTCCGGTCATCCTCCTGACCAGCCCCCATCCATTATCGGCCAGGGCATCAAGATCTACATCATTAATACTTTGAGCAAATCCCAAAGATAAGCAAGGAGGATCCCATGCATAAAGACGAATTGTTGGAGGAGATTCATTCAAACCAACCGATTCAAGTATGGCTTCATCAGCAGCCATATTCCAGGCTCCTGAGGCGGGAGGATGAACGAGCAAACGGAAATCATTCATGATAATGGAACCAATGCCCATCCCAAACCATTTGGACCAACATGAGTACCGATCACAGTTGTGACATTCACTATTAACGGGGGAGAAGAAAATTCCATATTCAAACTCTCAAGGAAGGTATGGGCATCATTCTCGGCGTTGGTATGTAAAACAGCCAACCTCTCTAATGGTGAACTCTTAAGTAAATCATCTTTTAATCGTTTGATACCCTGGGATCGTGTTCTTACCTGGCCAATTCGCTTAACAACACCAAAGCGAAGATCAATTAAAGGTT
>DATEUN010000055.1:0-10500 GCA_035283125.1 Anaerolineales bacterium | reverse complement strand
GCCTTTTCTGAATGAAAAGAATTGGTCGTCCAATAATGAATAGAACAGATAAAGCTATCACAAGGATCAGAGGCCAGATTACCAATAAAATCACTAAAGCCAGGAATATATCACCGAACCGTTTTATGGGATTAATTTTTGGTTCCTTCTTATGCATATCTGTGATTGTACCAAATGGTTGCCTTTGTGGTATATTTTGCATACCTGTCGATAATATAGATTTCATCAGTTTGTGGAGAATAATAATGAATGAGCGTATATTGATTATTGAGGATGACCCGGCGATCTTAAAGGTGTTGCAGCGCGGGCTGGCATACGAAGGGTACCTCGTCGACGTCGCCACAGACGGACGCAGTGGTTTGAACCAGGCTCGTGAACATAGACCTGACCTGGTTATCCTGGATTGGATGCTTCCCGGCATGGATGGTCTGGAAGTATGTCGTCGACTTCGATCGGGTGGAGGTTTACCTATTTTGATGTTGACTGCCAAGGATACCATTCAGGATCGCGTTCAGGGTTTGGACGCTGGTGCTGATGATTACCTGGTGAAACCGTTCAACCTTGATGAACTACTTGCCCGTATGCGGGCACTCCTCAGGCGTACGCAACCGGAAAGGATCCAGGTTTATGAATTTGCAGATTTGACCCTGGATACCGGCTCACGGCAAGTGACCCGTGGTGAAAGGTCCATTCAATTAACTGCAAAAGAGTATGAATTACTGGAGTTGTTCCTGCGACATCCACGCCAGGTTTTGACCAGGGACGTCATTTTTGACAGGGTGTGGGGGTATGATTTTGGTGGAGAAAGCAACGTTCTGGAAGTTTACATTCGTTATTTACGCCAGAAATTGGAACTATCTGAAGAGGACCGCTTGATACATACCGTGCGTGGTGTAGGTTATGTCTTAAGAGAAAATCCATAAAATGTCCCTTCGGGTAAGATTAACATTTCTATATTCATTACTGACAGGGGGTATTTTATTGGTATTTGGGACAGCCGTCTATTCATTAATCAATATTATGCTTGTCAACCAGGTTGATGAGACATTAACGCAGACTTCAAGAGATATCATCTCAAGTACCCGAATTGATTCCGTGGGGGATCTTGATGTAGTCATACTTCCTCAATTTACCTTTACATCAAACCTATTTGTCCAGGTGTGGGATAACAATCATAAATTAAACTCCTCGTCTCAAAATATAGGCGGATACGATCAACCGCTTGATCCTGAAGGTCTTGATAGTAAACTGCCGCGCTATCGGGATATCCTCATACAGGAAGTTCATATGAGAACGATCAGCGTCCCACTTCTTATTGGAGATCGACCGATCGGAACCCTTCAGATAGCATCAGGTACTGAGCTTATCTTCTCATTACGAAAAACATTGTTTTCGATATTGTTGATTACAACCCTGTTCTCCATGTTTCTGGCAGGTATCTTAAGCTGGTTCGTTATTGGAAGAGCATTGGCACCGATCCATACAGTTACCGAAACCGCCTTGCAGATCTCGCATGCTAATGATCTCTCCAGGCGAATCCCTTATCATGGTTCCGATAAGGATGAAATCGGGTTGCTGATATTATCATTCAATGAGACTCTTGAACGCCTCGAGAACTTATTCACATCCCAGCAACGGTTTCTGGCAGACGTAAGCCATGAATTGAGAACTCCGCTCACTGTGATCAAGGCAAACGCAGACCTGCTTCGGATGATGAATAAGATTGATCTGGAATCGCTAAATAGTATTAAGGATGAAACAGATCGATTAACAAGAATGGTTGGTGACCTTTTATTACTGGCTCAGGCAGACACAGGGAGACTTCCACTCAATTTTAAACCAATCGAACTTGATTGCCTTCTATTTGATACTCTGAAAGACCTCAAACCATTGGCTGGCGATCGGATCCAATTAAAGGTCGTTGACATTGACCAGGTTCTGATTAAAGGTGACATGGATCGAATACAACAAGTCATCGTGAATCTTGTGTCGAATGCTATTAAATATACTCCCGGGAAGGGCACCGTATCGATTACGTTGGATAAAAATGATGATCTTGCCCGACTGGTTATTGCTGATACCGGTCCTGGTATCTCGAAGGATGACCTGCCGCATATCTTTGAAAGGTTTTACAGGGCAGAGAAATCCAGAACCCGTTCCAAGTCATCGGGTTTCGGCCTGGGATTATCCATCGTTTATTGGATAGTGAATGCCCATGGAGGAAGAATCGAAGCAGAATCCGAAGAAGGAAATGGAACCACATTCACCGTTTGGCTGCCTTTAGCAAGTGAAAATAACGGTTTAATAAATGATGGCGCCTAGGGATTAAAGCCAAGGTTGATTGCAGCCTGCCGGCACAAACTTGCACCTCCATTTGTTAACCATTCCGTTAAACGCTGACTGTATCCATTTCCCTGGGAAGCCTCCTGGTAAATCCCACTCCCCCAATAAACATACCGTATTGTTTCATCAGCCCAGCTCGAACTTGGTTTATGTATCACACTTATTCCACCATTATATCCAGCCAATGCCAGGGAGATGTCACCTGCAGCAGTCTCAAAAGATCGTTTAAGGTAATTCAATCCCCTCAATGCATTAGTTCCAACATCGTAAGGGTTTTCAGAAATTTCAAAATGGAATGGCATAACCTGAAATAATCCAGTTGCACCAGCATACGATTGGGCATTTGGATCACCGCAGGATTCAATCTGCATGACTGTGGCAATTAGATTTGGGTCTACGCCAAACTGGGAACTCCACTTGTAGATCCAATCCTTCCAGTATTGAATTTCTGGGGTAAAAAGAGCTGCCATTTCCATTTCACCAACAACAATATTTCCACCATGGTTCGAAGGTTGGTTTAGGTCCAACCCAGCCAGTATATACTCACCCCCTTTGCCAACTGTATCCCCTTGTACTTGGGCATAATAGGGTTTGTTTTCCAACAAGAATCCGCCTGTGAACAGCGCTATCATCATCCCAACTACAATAACAGCAATTGGAGGAATCAGAAATCCAGGAAAATAACCGCCTCTCCTCGAGGCGGTTTCGAACTCATTGATATCGTTATATGCATTTATCATGGCGATCTCCGGCATGTTACTGCCGGTTGATCAAGTAGGAACCATCACGGTTTGAAGCTGCATTTATAGATTGGTTTTGTACAACTGGTTCCTTCCGAGAGTAATTACTGTTATACCTTGGTGATTGATTGGCAGCTCTTCCTGGAGAAACCATTGAGTGAACACCCTGCCTGCTGTGAACTGATGCCGACCTGGAGTTTCCAAAACCCATCGCAAGAGGTCTGAATCCAGCTTTTTCTTCTGATTGGGTGAACATCCTGTTTCCGGAAACAGAGAATGTGCCAATGATCAAAACCCGGATCAGCCAAACCATCACAGCAACAAAAACTGGGACGATACCGGTTAATGTAGCCATGCTTACCACCTGGTTCGAAGCCAGGTTCACATTATCGGCAATGGCAACTGATACACCCCACCATGTGAGTATTGCATTCATGGTTGCGGCAAGCAACCAGGCTGCAAATAAATACCATACTTCTGCTGGTTCATCCTTTCCTTTTTCTGGAGTGAATAATCGGGCAATACCGGCAAAATCAATACCGCAGAAAGCGACAGCAAGGATCGATGACCAGCGAAAACCTGCAAAATTTAACTCTCCCAGCAAATCCTTGAGTGCAAATTCGGTAGTACTGAAATTGAAAACCTCGAAAGCAACCAAAGCACCAAGGATTATTAATCCCCATGTAAGTCCTCTTTGGATTCGAATCTGCTTAAATATATTTTTTATATCTGATCTTAATACGGATTGGTTGTTCATTTCTACCTCCTGGCTCATTTTGGGTCAATTAGAACAAATATTCTATCATATTGGTTACATTTTAGAACTTTTGTTCTTATTTGTCAAGCCCCAATTTCCGCATATAATCAGCATATGAATGAATCATCGATTTTGGATCACCTAGAGAACCTTCGAAAACAAATAAATTACCATAATTATCGCTATCATGTTCTTGATTCCCCTGTCATTAGCGATATTGAGTATGACCGTTTACTGGCAGAATTAAAAATGATTGAAAGGGATCATCCGGAGTTGATAACTCCTGATTCCCCATCACAAAGAGCCGGTTCAATACCATCAGAGAAATTCAACAAAATTGAACATCCTGCGCCAATCTTAAGCCTGGCAAATGCTTTTGGAAGAGAAGACACATTCGCGTGGTATGAGCGTATCCGCAAGGTAGATGACAGGGTGGAACGATCCAAATTTGTCGTTGAACCAAAGATTGATGGGTTGAGTGTTGTTTTGCATTACGAAGATGGTGTTTTTATTAAAGGTGCAACACGTGGTGATGGCCTGGTGGGAGAAGATATTACAACAAACTTGAGAACCATTCACGCAATACCACTCCAGATCCCGGTGATGCAATTCGCTGACAAGGAGTTAACCACCAGCAGGATATCTGATAAAAAATTCTCTTCAAACAACATGTTTTCCGCTCCTCACATTTCAAGCCCATTAGTCCCGAACAGTCTGATAGTCAGGGGAGAAGTATTTATCAATATTGAAGATTTCAACAAACTGAATGAAAGACTAATGGAAAAAGGGGAGAAGACATATTTAAATCCCAGGAATACTGCCGCAGGATCTTTAAGGCAGCTGAACCCAAGTTTAACCGCCTCTCGTCCACTTACAATATTGGTTTACCAGATCATTCAAGCTGACGGTCCAGTCCCATTCACACAATGGGAAACGCTTGAATACCTGCAATCTTTGGGATTCCCGGTAACGAATACTGCCAGAAGATTCAATGACATATCAGCTGCCATATCCTTTACAGAGGGGTGGGAATCCAGGAGAGATGAACTTCCCTATGAAGCAGATGGGATGGTCATAAAAATTGATGACTTGAGATTATTTTCAGATCTGGGTGTATCAGGGAAGGATCCGCGGGGAGCAATCGCTTTCAAGTTTCCTGCCCGTGAAGTGACCACTACCCTTTTGGACATTATCGTAAATGTCGGCCGAACAGGGGTCTTAACCCCACAGGCAATTCTTGAACCCGTGGAAATCAACGGGGTGATCGTAGAGAGGGCTACCCTGCACAATTTTGATTTCATTTCAGATAAGGATATTCGAATCGGGGATCGAGTCCTTGTAATTCGGGCTGGAGAAGTGATTCCTTATGTGGTTGGTCCCATCAAAGACTTGCGAAGCAAGGAGATTAAACCTTACCAGCCTCCGACTCGCTGTCCTGCCTGTGATCAACCAGTTGAACGGATCCCAGGCGAAGTCGCCTGGTTCTGTGTAAATTCTGGCTGCCCTGCCCAGTTGATACGAAACGTTGAACATTTCGTATCAAAAGAAGCAATGGATATTTCAGGCATGGGTATCAAGATTGTTGAACAGTTGATTCAGGAAGGATTGATTGGAGATGTAGCTGATATATTCACACTTGATAGGGAAGCTCTCGTCAGACTGGATGGTTTTGGAGACAAAAAGGCAGACAATCTAGTACGGTCTATATCTGAAGCAGCCTCGCGTCCATTGGGAAAATTGATCACAGCTCTTGGCATTCACGGTGTCGGAAGTGTTTCAGCTGAAGATCTAAGCGCTCATTTCCGATCTTTGGATAAATTAGCAGATGCAACGACAGATCAGTTGGAAGGGATTGCAGGTATTGGACCGAACATTGCTGCCAGCATAGAGGATTGGTTCAACCAGAAAAAGAACCTAGAATTATTGAAAAAATTCAAGTCAGCTGGAGTTTGGCCGGTTGCAGAAATTAAGCCTGCCGCTGCAGGATCCAAATCATTGGGTGGAATGACATTTGTTGTCACAGGAACCCTTGGCAGATTCACAAGGGATTCGATCAAAGCATTTATTACAAACCACGGTGGAAAAGTCACCGACAGTGTCAGCAGGAAGACAGATTATGTTCTTGTTGGCGAAAATCCAGGATCCAAGGTTGAAAAAGCAAATGATCTTGGAGTTAAATTGATCAACGAAAAGCAATTGCTAGAAATGTGTAATGAACCATCAGATTGACCAACCCATGTCTTCCACCGATTCAATTAAACTGGATCAATAAAATAAAACCAGATTAACTTTCCGCTTCAGGGTTCGGTTGACAGTTCCTGATGCGTGGGCTAAACTTGATAGTTGCATGAAAACTTTCCTTTAAAAGGAGAATCTTATGGATTTTAAGAACACTGATGATGCAGTTACCCGCAGGATCAGAGCTATGGTAGATCGCGTCAACATGCTGAAGGATAATGATCTTTATTTTTATAATCTACCGATCAGCGAGTTACGCGGCGGGGCAAGAGTGTTGGTTAACGGCCGTGATATGGGTATGTATGCATCCTACAGTTACCTTGGTCTTGTCGGTCACCCCCGCATCAATGCAGCTGCAAAAGATGCCGTGGACAGGTATGCGACAGGAACCCATGGAGTCCGTACCCTGGCAGGATCTCTTAAGATCCATGACGAATTGGAAGCAACTATTGCAGATTTCAAACAGACAGAAGCAGCCATCACCTATACTTCAGGTTATGTTACCAACCTGACAGTAGTTTCCACCCTGATGGGGAGGGGAGATTGGGTGATTTCAGATAAATTGAATCATGCATCCATCGTCGATGGATGCATGATGTCCGGGGCTGAATTTCGAAGATACAAACATAATGACATGGATGAATTGGAAAAACGACTGATCCAGGCACCGGCAGATGTCTCTAAACTGGTCGTAGCTGATTCAGTGTTCAGTATGGATGGTGATGTAATCGATTTTCCACGGATGGTGGAATTATGCAAGAAGTATGATGCCTGGTTGATGATCGACGAAGCACATTCGATTGGAGTTCTTGGAAAAACCGGTCGCGGAATCGAAGAACACTTTGGAATGGAAGATTCGATTGACATAAAAATGGGCACTTTAAGCAAGACAATCCCATCGGTGGGTGGTTATGTTGCTGGGAAGAAGGAGATCATCACATACCTGAGACATGCCAGTCGGGCTTATATCTTCTCTGCTGCATTACCACCAGCACAGGCAGGAGCTGCCAACGAAGCATTCAAGGTGATCCTGGACGAACCCTGGAGGATCCAGAAATTACAGGCAAATACTGAACAATTCCTTAATGGGATCAAGAACCGTGGATTTGATACCCTGTACAGTACCACTGCCATCGTCCCTATCATTTGCGGCAGCGATGAACGGGCATTCCTGATGACCCGCGAAGCACATCACCATGATATTTTTGCATTACCGGTTGTATCGCCAGCCGTACCTGAGGGGTTGGCACGCTTAAGGGCGACCATCACCGCGGCTCATGAAACAGATGAGATAGAGTATGCCATGAATGTGTTTGAGAAAGCCGGCAAGGAAATTGGTGTGATCTAATATTTTTGTATTTCTTGATGATTAAAAAAACTTCTCCTATTAAACAATATCTGGAGAGGTTTTTTATTTACCTGTTAGCTTATACTTCGGCAGCAGTTCGATGCGGTTTAACTCTGAAGATCCTGAAACCCAACTGAACAGCCGGTCCGATCAATAGGGCAAAAACCAGTGTGCCCAATCCCAACGGACCTCCAAGTATCCAACCAATAAGGACAACAAAAATCTCAATACTTGTCCTGGCAAGCCGGAGGCTTAATCCAGTCGTTCTCTTTACTGCCAGCATCAAACTGTCCCTGGGTCCTGCACCTGCATCGACTCCGATATAGATCGCGGTGGCTATTCCCATTGAAAAGATCGCTGTTATCAGGAAGATCGTCTGAAGGAAAGGTCGCGAAGTAACAGAAGGAAGAAGATGGAGAAAAAAATCTTCCCATGGTCCAATAATGAGAATATTTGCCAAAGTCCCCCATCCTATTTTTTCTCCCATTATCATCGATACAACCAGAACAATTAAACCAACAATGACACTTAATGTTCCTGGTGTAAGGGTAAGGAGGTTTGCCAATGCCACTTCCAGTACAACCCAGGGATTGGTTCCAAGATTGGATCGGATCATAACTGCAATGGAAAATCCGAATAAGGCAAAGCCGAGTTGGATCACTATAAAATCTCGCCAGAACGAACTTCTCCTGAAAGGTATGAACATATATCTCAAATTTAATTTAATGAGGATGATTGTACTATGACAATGAACTTATGTTCATAAATCAAGGAACCTGTATAAAATATCCTTCCATTATTAATACAATAAATAGCCAAAGTCCCAATTATGGCTTGGAAATATGACCGACCTTATGCTAAACTGAAGACATGTCTGTACTTGTAATAAAACACAATCGCGAGAAATCTTTGCTCCAGCACCATCCCTGGGTTTTTTCCGGTTCGATCGAACAGGAACGGGATGGGATTCTTTCTGGTCAGACCGTGGAACTGGTAACGAGAGATGGTACTTTCCTTGCAAGAGCCGCCTATAGTCCCCACTCGCAGATCCGAGCCAGAGTTTGGACTTTTTCGGAAGACGAAAATATCGATATTGATTTCTTTAGGCAAAGAATCAAAGCATCGTTATCGATCAGGGAACGATTGAGCTTCTTTAACCCGCTCACATCATCCAAGGATAGAACAGCCTGCAGGTTGATCCACGGTGAATCGGATAATATTCCCGGGTTGATTGTCGATCAATATGCAGATTACCTGGTAGTCCAGTTTCTTTCAGCTGGAGTTGAGTTCTGGAAGAATACGATAATTGATCTTCTGGTGGATATTACCGGAATTCAGAACATCTACAATCGTTCGGATGCAGACATCAGGGGTTTGGAAGGATTGCCGATCGAATCCGGATTAGCTCATGGCAAGATCCCTGAAAATGTGAGCATAATAGAAAATGGTTTAAGCTATAAATTGAACCTTATGGAAGGGCAAAAAACTGGTTTTTATCTCGATCAAAGTAAAAATCGAAAACGAGTTATGGAACTGGCAGAAAATTGTGATGTGTTGGATTGTTTTTCATATACCGGGGGGTTCAGTATGAATGCACTTTCTGGTGGAGCAAAATCCATAGTAACCATTGAAGCATCTGGAGAATCGTTATCCACTGCCAAAGATAATTTTCAGATCAATGATCTACCTCTTGAAAAGGTGGATTTCATTGAAGGGGATGTTTTCCAATTGCTACGGAAATTCAGGGACTCCAGGAGGTCCTTTGACTTGATCATTCTTGATCCCCCAAAATTTGCCCAATCCGCTTCGCAGGCAGGAAGTGCATCCAGGGGTTATAAAGATATTAACCTGTTGGCATTCAAGCTTCTCAGACCTGGTGGAATATTGGTCACTTTTTCATGTTCAGGGGGAATATCGGCAGAGTTATTTCAGAAGATAATTGCTGGAGCAGCTTTGGATGCAAATGTACGGGCAGAAATCGTTGAACGGTTGGTTCAATCAGGTGATCATCCGGTCAGTCTAAATTTCCCTGAAGGAAATTACTTGAAGGGATTAATATGCATCAAGGATTGAAATTAAATAAAATCACCCGGCAATGATAAAACCAACCAGGTGACTGGAATAAAAATTTCCAATTAATCTTCGGATAGATTTAAGATCGACTTCAATAACCCTGCCACCAGAACACCAAGCTTTAACCCCTGTCCACTGGTTATGGAAATGCGATCTCCCTTCTCCTCAGCACGCCGAACCAACAGGTAGGCAGCTCCCAGGCCAGTCAAGGCACCTATTATTCCACCAGCAATAATGGTGGTCACTTTCCATTTTTGTTCATCGTTCAGGTCATCATACTCTTGAATTTTATTCTCCATAAATATTCCTTCCTTTTCCTATCCCTAGTCTTAGGGTTTCCTTCTTCTGAACAGACGTGAAATTCCTGCCTGCGACTGGTTTACCCATAAAATTGGTTTTATGATCGAATCAGCCGTGCTGATCGATTTCTTTTCAATAAGACAGAATAATCGTTGTATCCTGCGAGTCAGTATCGGTGTTTTTCGTGTGATTTGAAATAACAGGATTACCATTCCTACCAGGATAGCTAGCATAAAAAGAAAAATCACCAATAATGGCACTGCAAGCCATATGAAGGATATATCAGCCCAAACCCTGGTTTGCGATCCTCCAATGGTTATTAAATAACCACCTAAGGAAAAAACCAATACACTTATCAAAATAATCGGAAGGAGTATTTGCCAGAAGCGCTGCTCTCGATGATTTTTCATTGATTGGCGTTCAAATGGCTTTGTGTTTTCCATGAGATGATTTTACTGCCTTTTTCAATTATTTTCCAATAATACCAATATTATATTAATGTCCCTTCCAGAATTAATGCCTTCTTAAAATCATATATAAAAACCTCACCAAAAGCGAAGTTCTGGTGAGGTTTGAACTCGTAAAGAAGAACTTTATTCCCTGGATATTGCATCCATTGCTGCGACAGAGGCCATCTGGACGATATCGTTCACTTCTGCTCCTGTTTGTAGAACATGGATCGGTGCGCCCATTCCCAGAAG
>DATEUN010000054.1:0-5421 GCA_035283125.1 Anaerolineales bacterium | reverse complement strand
TTGTTTCATAATCTCCATTCTTCCTGATTTGTTTTTCAAATTGCATCCCTGTTATTAACAATAAAACATTGATGATTATCCAGGGAATAACGGAGATATGAAACCAGTCCACCAACAGGATACATCCGATGGATGCAACCCCAAGGAAGAAGAATGGTCGTTTAAGGAAGAAATTCATCCGCGTTAAACAAAAGCTTCATGGAATTCTAATAAATTTCTTGATTATTTATTTCTTGTCAAAATCCTTGCTGCCGCGCTGTATACGCTGTGCATTCATGGTCATGCTCTTGGCAGCCATTGGGGATGAAAGGTTCTGATAATCCATTTCAACTTCTCTCATCTCCCTATCAGAACGGTCCTTGCCCAGTTTATTGGCATATTCCCGCAGGTTCTCAAGATTTCTTTTTGCTTCCCCATCCATCTCTTCCGGTCGATGAAACCTGGTGCGATTCACCTTCAGAAGACTTGATGCCTTGAGTTGGCTGAATACTTTTTCCGCCACTGCTGGAACCAAACCCTCACGGATTTCAAATGCACCCTTCTTCATAAAACGAATGGTCACCCGGTTAATATTCTGCTTATGAATCTTCCCTGCTGGTGAAGTAAATTCCATTGAACCGCTTACTCTTAACCTTGACCCCGCCTTCTGGGGTAAAAGTGCCAGGCGCAAAGGAATTTCCAGCTCGGTATCGCAAGGAATATCGCCCAGTTCAACAACGGCTTTATTCCCATTTTGAACAACCGGATAGGCAATAGATAACGGTACTAGGGTAGCCCCTTCCGGAATTTCCAGGATCAGCCGGGTGTCTTTGGCTGCCAGGTAGGCTGCCTCTCCCAATTCACCGGCAACATAGATTGGGATTTTCGCTTCATCCTGGATATTGTAGAACCTCCCTCCTCCCTGGTTTGAGATCTCAACCAGCAGAGCTTCGTTATAATCTATACCGATTCCAATGGTCGATACGGTCAATCCTTCATTACGTGCCTTTTTGGCGATCAAACCAACCTTTTCGAGGTCAGTTTCACCAACATTTGCCATCCCGTCACTCAGGAGAAGCACCAGGTTGGTATCCTGTATGTTCAATTTTGAATTTCTGATCCCTGCCTCCAGTCCTCCAGCCAGATTGGTCGTACCGGTGTGAGAAATACCATTCAATATTTCCTTTATGTCCGCGATCACAGATGGTTGGATGTGAACTGGCTCAACTGGCGTCTTGATTTCATCCGAAAATGTCACCAATGAGAAGGTATCATCGTCGTGGAGGTGATTTAAAGCCTGCCGGACAGCTGTTATAGCTTGCGTGAGTTTTCCGCCAGCCATGGATCCGGAAACATCAACTACCGGCGTGAAATCCAAAGGGGGACGTTGTTTCCCGGGAGGTGTAGAATCTGCGGGCGGAACTTCTCCGGGAGTGGTTATGCTCAGCAGCAGGTATCGTTCTGTATTCTGATCTGCCGGGGCAGCAACCTGGTCCAGTTCCATTTGCACCTGTACATAAGCAGCTTTATCACCTCGGGATGTGCCATGCTCAAATTCCAATTCCCCTCCACAACGCAGACATGCCTTCACACCAACAGGTTCATCCTGTAACATCCCGCAAAATGTGCATCGCATCAGTTTAGCCATTTCTCCTCCTTTAATTGCTTTAAATTATACAGCAACGATCATTTCAAATTAATGATGGGCAAGGACCAGTTATTAATTACTATACCGCAGAAACGATAAAACCCTATAATGGTAAAATTCCATCGGTCTCATTAATAGGGATCCCCTGGATTAATGAGGATCCCTCTCCAGACGTTTTTCATTATCAAAAGGAATAATTTTAAGAACCTAATTCATGCAAAAGAAAAACGTGTTGATCCTGGTTACTGGCGCCACTGGTTATATAGGCGGTAGATTGGTTCCCAGGCTTCTTGAAAATGGTTACCTTGTTCGCTGCCTGGTACGTGACACCGACAGGCTGCTTGGTCGTCCCTGGCTGGAACAGGTGGAAATTTTCGAAGGGGATGCCTTGATCGAGGATTCTTTGATCAAAGCCATGGAAGGTGTCAGTGTGGCATATTACCTGATCCATGGAATGCAGGGGGGAAAAGTTCATGCAGAAAGGGATATCCAGGCAGCCAGAAATTTTTCCAGTGCGGCATATAAAGCTGGTGTTGAGCGCATCATCTACCTGGGAGAGTTGGTCGACCCCTCTGACGATCTTTCACCCTACCTTCGTTCACGTCATGAAACCGGGTACATTCTGCGCCAGGGTGGCGTTCCGGTCACAGAATTCCGGGCTGGTATCGTCATTGGTTCTGGAAGCCTTTTATTTGAAATGATCCGCTACCTTACCGAACACCAACCCATTTTGGTCTGTCCAAAATGGTTCTTCACCAAATCCCAACCCATCGCCATTCGCAATGTCCTTGATTACCTGTTGGCAGAGTTAGACTGTCCCGAATGTTCCGGGCGGCTGATCGAGATCGGTGGACCCGATATCCTGTCTTACGCCCAGATGTGCAGGGAATATGCAAACCTGCGCGGTTTCAAGCGTTTGATGATACCGGCTCCTGTATACGCTCCCATGCTGTCAGCCTGGTGGGTGCATATGCTCACTCCCCTGCACTGGCGGGCATTGCTGCCGCTGATCGAAGGCTTGCATGCAGAAAGCATTGTTCAGGATAAATCTGCCAGTGAACTCTTCCCTCAAATTAAATTACTGGATTACAAAACTGCGGTTCAACTGGCATTGGGCAGGATCGCTGATGATAATGTTGAAACCTCCTGGTCGGATGCTCTTGTAACCAGCGGAGGAGATATCAAGCCATACTCTTTTGAGCTTCACGATGGCATGATGATCGAAGAACGAAGGAAAGTGGTTGATTTGCCTGCTTCTTCTGTCTATAGATCATATATGGGATTGGGTGGCGAACGCGGCTGGTTGTATCTTGATTGGACCTGGGTTATCCGTGGCTGGATCGACAAGCTAGTTGGAGGGGTTGGGCTGCGGAGAGGCAGGCGGAATCCGGACCAGCTCTATGTTGGCGAATCATTGGATTTTTGGCGGGTGGAAGCCGTGGAACGTGATCATCTTCTTCGGCTGCGGGCTGAGATGAAGGTACCTGGAAAAGCCTGGTTGCAATTCAGTTCCTCTACCCAATCCGATGGAAAAACTCTCTTAAAACAGACTGCTTACTTTGCACCGCGTGGCTTGACTGGTCTGATCTATTGGTACAGTCTTTACCCGATCCACACTTTTATCTTCAGCGGTTTGATACGGAAAATTGCAGAACGTGCTTACAAACTGGACCAGGAAAGTGAAAATGCCTAAAACTCCTCCTGAACGTATCCTTGTAACAGGAGCTAGCGGGTATATAGCCAGCCAGCTTATCCCATTTCTCCTTGAAAAGGGGTATAGGGTCAGATGCCTGATTCGTGATGTTGATCATTTGAAATACAGAAGCTGGGTATCACAGGTTGAAATAGTAATCGGCGACCTGACCAAACCGGAAACGATCAAACCCGCATTAAAGGATATTTCGCAGGCATATTATCTTGTCCACAGCATGGCCAGCGGTGATCACTACACGGACCGAGACCTGCTGGCTGCCAGGGATTTCTCATTTCTATCCAAAGATTCCGGGGTTAAGCATATTATTTATCTGGGGGGATTGGCAGATCCCGGCGAAAAGATCGCCGCGCATATGCGCTCACGCATTCAAAGCGGTGAAGCTCTTTGCACGGGTGGTGTTCCAGTGACCGAGTTCCGTGCCAGCGTCATCGTGGGACCGGGAAGCATCTCCTTTGAAATGATCCGCTACCTGACGGAACAGTTCCCCCTGATCATTTGTCCACGCTGGATGCCTAATCTCTGCCAGCCCATCTCGATTCAGAATATTATAGATTACATGCTCGCCGCTTTGGATCTGCAGAAAGACCACAACCAGGTCTTTGAAATTGGCGGCAGTGATACGATGCGATATGCAGATACCATGCTGCGTTATGCCCGGATTCGAGGGCTTAAACGAAAAATATTGATCCTGCCGTTTAACCCGGTGGCAATCCTGGCGTATTTCATGTCCTGGTTGACTCCTGTTCCAGCGTCGATCACCCGGCCGCTTGTTGAGGGATTGCAAAGTTCAAGCATAGTCAAGGATCCTTCAGCGCTTGAAGTATTTCCAACCATTCATCCCATGGATTTTGATTCCTCAGTTCGGGAAAGTCTCTCCCAGTTGGAACCCACTCTTGTAGAACCTCTTTGGCGCAGGGATTCAGAAGAGAAAAGATTATTTAAACATGCCGGCTTCTGCATCCAGAAATACCAGGTAAAAAGCACCAGGGAGATCGATACCATTTTGACGCGTTGTAATGGTCCCGCAGGAAACTGGGGAGAAATTGAATGGGATCAAAAGGATCATCATCTCGGACAAGGGAACAAACAAACCATTATTTTTCAAAGGTCTAATAAAAACCTCCCGGGAACTCTTTGGCGCGAAATTCGCATCCTGGAGCTCAAAGGACTGAACCAGGTAAGCCATACTCTCCTGTTTGCAGCGGATGGAGCACACGGTTTTATCTGGTGGTACCTGTCGAAACCCTGGCGAAGTATTGCTCAAAAGCAGGAATTAAAAACATTGGTTACATAATGCCAAGTTTATTTAAGAGATAATTGGAGGCAGGAATTCCAGGGGTGTGACCGGTATGGAATCGGTTTCCTGATTATAAAACCACAGGACAAAGATTCTACTCAACGGGAAACTGGAGGGACATGGTAAACTTTATGGGTATTCATGAGTATCCTAAAATGCATTTTGGTGTTTGAAGTCAGAGATTTATCGCCCGAGGAGAAGACTATATGATCGAACAAGATTTCCTTATTTACTTCCTTTATTTACCTATAAGTCTGGGTGTGGGAATTTTCCTAACAGGAATAGTTCTTTTATGGATTGATTCCCGTCGACAAAAGAAAATTGTCAGCATCCAGACACACGACTGGCTTGAGACAGGTGGCAAGGTTCTTGAAGCCCGTTTGGATGAATGCCCAAAAGATGAAATCGATCCTCAGGAAACCGGGAAACATTACCAACCAGTGATCAGATATGTTTATACTGTTGGTGGAGTGGAATATCACGGTGATACAGTTTATCCCGGTGACTGCAAGAATATCAATGAAGAAGAAGCTCGGGAGTTCCTCGAAAAGTATTCTCTTAATTCCTATATTCCAGTGATCTTTGATCCAAATGACCCCAATTCATCAGCATTGGAACAGCAGCCGCGTCAATCCAACCGTATTCGAATGTTTGGATTGTTGTTCACCTGGTTTGGTGTTTCAGTTTGTTGTTTCTCATCATTAATGATCTTTATCATGTCAGCCAATATTCTCTAAGTATTATTGATCTCACCATTGAACAAAAGAACCGCTGCCAATGCAG
>DATEUN010000053.1:0-2335 GCA_035283125.1 Anaerolineales bacterium | reverse complement strand
TCGCGGCTGTCAGGGTCGTCTTGCCATGGTCTATATGACCCATCGTCCCTACGTTCAAATGCGGTTTCGTCCTCTCAAATTTCTGCTTCGCCATCTCTGTCTTCTCCTTCTCTAACCGTCTATCAATTCTATAAATGATGAAATCGCTAACGAGAGCCCTCAATGGGATTTGAACCCATGACCTCGTTCTTACCAAGAACGCGCTCTGCCAACTGAGCTATGAGGGCATTCGTCAAGTCTTTTTAGTCTGGCGTTGATCAAATGCCGCCAGACTAAAAAAGGTGGGCGGAGAAGGATTCGAACCTCCGAAGGCGTCTGCCAACTGATTTACAGTCAGTCCCCGTTGTCCACTTGGGTATCCGCCCGCAATTAAATTTTATCAGCCACTCATACATCGGTCAACAATATCTGCAGGCTGATCGCAACCCTGAGCCGACGATGGGAATCGAACCCATAACCTACCACTTACAAGGCGGTTGCTCTGCCGTTTGAGCTACGTCGGCAAGCTCCAATTCCTTGCCTTAAGCAGCAAGATTATACCAAACCATCCTGACGGCGGCAAGGAATTGGCTCATATTGCCTGATATTCAAACAGCCCAAGATTTTATCAGTTTAACCCGTTAGCGTCAAGGAACCAGGAAATGATGTGGGATAACAAGGTTGAAATCAGTCAATTTCTTTCTGGCAATCACAATTATCATTTGTTGAAGGATCATGAATATCATCATATAATCAAATTAAATTCGATAATATTTATCCATTTTCAGGAGAGCCATGAGTGATTCGAAAACGTATTCAGAAGCGGAAGCTGAGCGGTTCTTTGCGGTTAAATTCCATGGAATGACTTGGGATATGCTGGATAAACCTGATCGGTCGATGGATGATTCCGAAAAAATGATAGACTATGCGCATTCTTCTCTGGCGCATTGGCGAAAAGCAGGCAGGGAAATAAACCTGCAGCGTGGGTACTGGTTGTTAAGTCGTGTCTATTCAGTATTGCACATGGCTGAACCTGCACTTAAGTATGCCAAACAATGCCGGCAGGTTACGTCGGATTTTCCCGATCAGATGGAAGATTTCGATCTTGCATTTTCCTATGAAGCCCTGGCCAGGGCATATGCAGCCTCTGGAAACAAGGATGAATTCCAAAAGAATTTTGACCTGGCTGAAGAAACCGGGAATTCGATAATGAAAAAAGAAGATCGTGAATATTTCGGAAAAGATCTACATGCTGGAGATTGGTTCGGTTTTATGTAAACCACGCGTGTTATACTGCTCCTGATGAAAAGAATTGGCAGGTTTACAGCAATTAAGAATTACCTCAGGAGAACTTCCCTCTTCACCAGGATAGCAGTTGGAAATGCCCTCGTCATCGTGACTGGGGCATTTTTTGGTACCCTGCTGACAAGGCATTTTTCCCCGATTTTCAATGGTTGGCTTATAAGTGTATTTGCAGTATTGGGGATCAGTCTTTCGCTATTGGTTAATTTCATGATCCTCCATGCGGCATTAAAACCTCTCAGGGAATTACGCAGCATGGCAGGTCGAATGTCTGCTGGTGATTTTGTTCACCTGGATGGTATCAGTAATCCTGATCTTGATACCGGCAACCTGTATTCCTCGCTGCTGACCTTGTTGGAACAATTGGAACAACGCAATAAGCAGCTGCTTACAATATCTGAAAGGACCATCAATTTACAGGAAGAAGAGCGGAAATCTATCGCCCGCAGTCTCCATGACGACACAGGCCAGGCTCTCACCATGCTGATATTCAACCTTGATCAAATGGAAACCATAATTCCTCCAGGAGACAATAAACTCTTGGACCTGGTCAGCAGTACCCGCAGCCTGGCATCCAATGCTTTAACGGAACTTCGCAGGATCGTTTTCGGTTTACGACCAGCCATCCTGGATGACCTGGGTCTGGTGTCCGCCATCCGCTGGTACGCCCGCTCGAACCTCAATATTGAAGATCCCAATCTCATTATCGAAGCTGTTGAACCATTTCCTGATCTACCGGCGAAGATCACCACGGCACTGTTCAGGATCGCCCAGGAAGGGATCAATAACATTATCCGCCATGCCGGGGCTAAGAATGTACACATCTCCATTGTTCCTTCTGCAGGTCATATTAGACTCAGCATCATCGATGACGGCAGGGGAATTGAACCATCATTGCTGTCCCAAGGCAATTTGAAAACAGATCATCTCGGTCTGGTTGGATTGCAGGAACGGGTGGAATTATTGGGTGGAGAATTCAATATCAAGTCTGATCCAGGCAGTGGTGTTTGCCTGGAAGTAGACTTGCCATTCGGGTAAAATACTATCACCTGAT
>DATEUN010000052.1:0-30479 GCA_035283125.1 Anaerolineales bacterium | reverse complement strand
TCGCGGCTGTCAGGGTCGTCTTGCCATGGTCTATATGACCCATCGTCCCTACGTTCAAATGCGGTTTCGTCCTCTCAAATTTCTGCTTCGCCATCTCTGTCTTCTCCTTCTCTAACCGTCTATCAATTCTATAAATGATGAGATAAGATTGAATTATTTCTTGTAAATTTCCTGGGCAACTGTATCAGACATCGGTGCATAGTGATCAAATTCCATTGAGAACACACCTCGTCCCTGTGTACCCGAACGCAAATCGGTTGCATAACCGAACATCTCAGCCAGTGGAACCATGGCATTCACCGCCTGGGCATTCCCTGGTCTCATTTCCATACCGAGTATTTCAGCTCTACGTCCGTTTAGATTTCCAATGATATCTCCGAGATAATCTTCAGGGACAATCACTTCCACCTTCATGATAGGTTCCAGTAAAACAGGGCCGCCTTTCTGTACTCCTTCTTTAAAGGCAAAAATGGATGCCATTTTGAAGGCCATTTCACTGGAATCTACTTCGTGATATGAGCCGTCAAATAAAACCACTTTTAAATCCACGACAGGATATCCTGCAAGTACACCACTCTCGGATGCTTCTTTAATTCCCTTTTCAACAGCAGGAATATACTCACGGGGGATACTACCACCAATAATTTTACTTTCAAATACGATTCCACTACCACGTTCACCAGGTTCAAGTGATATTACAACATGTCCATATTGACCATGACCACCAGACTGTTTCGCATATTTATAGCTCAACTCTGGTACTGGTCTGGATATTGATTCGCGGTATGCAACTCTTGGACGGCCAACATTAGCCTGCACATGGAACTCACGCAGCATGCGATCGACCAGAACATCAAGGTGTAATTCGCCCATTCCCGAAATGATCGTTTGACCGGTTGTCTCATCAGATCGAACCTGAAAAGTGGGATCTTCTTCTGATAATTTTCGAAGAGCTTCTGCCATGCGATCCTGATCGACCATTGTTTTCGGTTCAATGGCTATCGAGATCACAGGTTCAGGGAATGTGATGTTCTCAAGAACAACCAATTTGTTATCACAAAGTGTGTCCCCAGTGAAGGTATCTTTCAATCCCAAGACAGCGGCAATATCACCAGCCCTTACCTCGGTAACATCCTCGCGCCGATCGGCATACATACGGATCAATCGTCCAATCCGTTCACGTTTTCCTTTGGTGGAGTTATGGACAGTCGTACCCTGGGATAATGTCCCGGAATAGACTCTGAAATAAGCCAAACGACCAACATATGGATCTGTGACGATCTTGAAAACAAGCGCACTTAGAGGAGCATTATCTTCGGATGGCAATTCGATTTCTTCTTCCTTAACTGGATCCAACCCTTTCACAGGTGGAATGTCACTTGGTGCGGGAAGAAAGTCTATTACTGCATCAAGAATTGGTTGAACACCTTTGTTTCGTAGAGAACTTCCACAGAAAATTGCTGTGGCTTTATTCGTGATAATTGCATTTCTTAATACTGATTTTAATTCATCAACCTGGATATCCTGACCTTCCAGGTATTTCACTGTCAGGTCATCATCCAATTCAGCAATTCTTTCCACCATTGAATTGTGAGCTTCTTCAGCCTGGGATTTCATATCTCCAGGAATTTCAGATTCTCGAGGTTCCCTTCCCAGATCATCTTCCCAATAAATGGCTTTCATGGTCATAAGCTCAATGACGCCTTTGAAGGAAGACTCACTACCAATAGGTAATTGGACGGGGATTGGATTTGAACCAAGTCGCTGATTAATGGAAGCGATGGTACGCTCAAAGGAGGCGCCGATTCGGTCCATTTTATTTACAAAGCAAATTCTGGGAACTTTATACCGGTCTGCCTGCCGCCATACAGTTTCACTCTGCGGCTCCACTCCCTGGACAGCATCAAAAACAACAATTCCTCCATCCAAAACCCGTAGAGAACGTTGAACTTCAGCTGTAAAGTCAATGTGACCCGGGGTATCTATGATATTGATCTGATATCCCTTCCATTCAGCAGATACTGCAGCAGAAACGATGGTGATACCACGCTCTCTTTCCTGAGCCATCCAGTCTGTTACAGTTGTTCCGTCATCCACTGAACCAATTCGATGGGTTTTACCTGTGTAGAACAGGATTCGCTCAGTCGTGGTGGTTTTCCCAGCATCGATATGAGCGATGATCCCAATATTTCGATATTTATTCAGCGGATATTGACGAGCCATTGCAATTTACCTTTTTAAAGTACAGCCTTATACCGGTCGGTTACATTCGGAAATGAGAGAAAGCACGGTTGGCTTCAGCCATTTTGTGACTCTCTTCACGTTTACGGATAGCTGCACCTTCGTTCTTGGCTGCATCCATTAATTCATCTGCAAGTTTCTCAGGGAAGGATTTGCCACCCCTGGAACGAGCTGCAGCAAGAATCCATCGGATCGCCAAAGCTGTCCTTCGGGATGGAGGGACTTCCAGTGGTACCTGGTAGGTTGCACCGCCCACTCTTCGAGGGCGTACTTCCATTACCGGGGCAACATTCTTCATGGCAGTATCAAATACTTCTATTGGATTTTTTCCTTCGGTTCGTTTCCCGATCAGATCCAACGATTCATAAACCAGTCTGGTTGCGAGACTTTTCTTGCCTCGCTTCATAATATGGTGAATTAAAATCTGAAGGGTGACATTATTGTATCGAATGTCAGGAAGAGTTTTTCGATTTTCGGGTTTCGATCTACGCATACCAGGACTCCATCATTATTAAACTAAAAAATTCCTACTTCGGGCGTTTTGCGCCGTACTTTGATCGACCTTGTTTCCGATCTGAGACACCAGTTGTATCCAATGAACCGCGGATAATGTGGTAGCGAACACCTGGCAGGTCTTTTACGCGACCTCCACGAACCAGAACTACGGAGTGCTCTTGCAGCTGATGACCTTCTCCCGGGATATATGCCGTCACTTCCAGGCCATTGGTGAGACGTACACGGGCAATCTTGCGTAAGGCAGAATTCGGTTTCTTCGGCGTCATAGTACGAACGACTGTGCAAACCCCGCGTTTTTGCGGAGCACCTGTGTTTTGCCTGACCCTGCGTTGTTTCTGCGAGTTCAATGTATATAACAACGCAGGAGCTTTACTTTTAACTTTCTTGACCTTGCGACCTTTGCGAATCAATTGATTGATTGTGGGCACTTTCGCCTCCGAACCTGCTACCGAAATGAATAATAATTTTCAAAAAGCAAGGCCATCATTGTAAACGACCTGATGGCCCAACTTATCTCTTACAATGGGAAGTGCTATGCAGCGACCCTCTAGGCAACGAAGATGTATTTTATCATAGCGTTTAACCATTAGTCAAGGAAATAATCAGTTTCAATTAAGCTTATCTCCAAGATCCAATAATCCATATTCAAACTTGGGTGGGTGAACTTTCTCTTCATCCTTCCCAAATTTAATAACATCATCGCCATCACTGACCGCTTCTACCGCCAACCCGAGACTTTGAAGTTCCTTGACAAGCACCCTGAATGAAGCCGGAATGCTGGGATCTTCGATCGGTTCACCTTTAACGATCGCTTCATAGGTGTTCACCCTGCCTTGTACATCATCTGACTTTACCGTCAGCATTTCTTGCAGTGTGTAGGCTGCTCCATAGGCTTCCAATGCCCAAACCTCCATTTCACCAAAACGTTGGCCTCCAAATTGTGCTTTACCGCCAAGTGGTTGCTGCGTTACCAGGCTGTATGGTCCTGTTGAGCGTGCATGGACTTTATCTTCAACCAGGTGGTGAAGTTTAAGAATTGTCATAACTCCTACTGTTACTGGCTGGTCGTACGGCTTGCCCGTTTTACCATCCCGGAGCATTTGTTTTCCTAAAGTTGGAATCGGACTCCCTGTTTCATACATGGTCATGTGGGCAACGGATTCAAGGTCTTCATCTTTGACCTTATCATGCCCGTGAATATGCAACCATAATGACAGGCATATCCGAATGGCATTTTCATCTTTCTCTCGCCTTTCCTTTGCATCAACTGTGTGTTTGAGAAAGATAATGTTGGGATCAAACCCGTGATCTCTTAGCCATTCCTGGGCTGTAGCATAGCGGGCATAGTCGATATCAGATGTTAATCGATAAATATCATATTTTCTATTTCCGAGCCACTCACCCATATATAATCGACGAACTTCATTATCATCTTCGATCATTTCCGGATCATATTCATCCTGTTTTAACCATTCCCAGGCTGTTTCCCCTGTTTCTTTCCACGCCTGGTCATAGATCCAGGTTCGAGCCAACTCGGCTTCAATTTCGATCTCCCGAGCACCATCAAATACCGGTGTGACTGCCCTAAAACCCATCTGTCGGGCAGCCCACCCTAGATGAACTTCAAGGACCTGTCCAATATTCATACGGCCAGGTACACCCAGTGGATTAAGTATTACTTCAACCGGAGTTCCATCTTCGAGGAAAGGCATATCTTCAGCTGGGACTACTCTTGAAACAACACCCTTGTTACCATGACGTCCAGCCATCTTATCACCAGCTGTGATCTTGCGGCGTTGGGCGATTGAGACTCGTACCATCGTATCCACACCTGCTGACAGGTCTGAGTTATCTTCGCGTGTGAAAACCCTGACATCGACTACTTTACCGCGCTCACCATGCGGCATTCTTAAGGATGTGTCCTTAACATCACGGGATTTCTCACCAAAGATCGCCCGGAGAAGTCTTTCCTCGGGGGTTAATTCTTTTTCACCTTTAGGTGTGATCTTTCCAACAAGAATATCATTAGGTCCAACTTCAGCACCAACTCGAATAATGCCATTCTCGTCAAGATCCTTTATGGCTTCTTCACCAACATTTGGTATATCTCTTGTGATCTCTTCAGGTCCTAATTTAGTATCACGAGCTTCCACCTCATGTTTTTCTATATGAATGGAAGTGAAACGATCTTCCTGAACCAGCCGGTCTGAAATAAGGATGGCATCCTCGAAGTTTCCACCTTCCCATGAAAGGAAGGCGACGACAACATTTTGACCCAGTGCCAGTTCGCCATTATCTGTTGAAGAAGAATCTGCAATGATCTCATTCCGCTTGACAACCTGCCCCTTGACCACTGCCGGCCTTTGATCGATGCAGGTACTCTGATTGGATCGCTGGTATTTTCTTAAATTGTAAACACGCGTATTCCCATCCTCTTCACGGATGGCGATACTTGAACCTGTCACTGAAACAACATCACCATCTTCCTCGGCAACCACAACCTGTCCCGAATCCCTAGCAGCGTTGAATTCCATTCCAGTTGAAACCAAAGGAATCTCAGGTCTGACAAGTGGTACAGCCTGTGCCATCATGTTCGAGCCCATCAGAGCTCTATTTGCGTCGTCATGCTCGAGGAATGGAATGAGAGCCGCGCTGATACCTACAAACTGGTGAGGGGCAACATCCATGTAATCAATTCGTTCAGGTGGTCTGAAATCAAAACCCTTGTGGTATCGCACTGATACTCTCTTATTCTCGTATTCATGGTATTCATTTAATGGTGCGTTTGCCTGTGCGATTATAAATTTATCCTCCGCATCAGCAGAGAGGTATTCCATCTCTTCAGAAACAAACGGAACCAACTTAACATCTTCCATGATCTTGGATAGTTTTTTGATATCTTTTAATGTCAAACGGGTTTCAGCTTTGAATAATACTTCGCCAGATTTGGGATCAATGGCATCTTCGCTCAGGCAATGATTTTCCAACCGCGGATCATTGACAGGCAAATGCTTAATTACTCTTCTGTAAGGAGTCTCGATAAAACCATATTCATTGACTCTTGCAAAGGATGCAAGTCTTCCGATCAAACCAATGTTCGGCCCTTCAGGAGTCTCGATAGGACAAATGCGTCCATAGTGCGAATGGTGCACATCACGAACATCAAATCCTGCACGTTCTCTTCGAAGACCACCAGGTCCCAATGCAGAAAGTGTACGTTTATGGCGTAATTCTGCAAGTGGGTTTGTTTGATCCATGAATTGTGATAACTGGCTTGACCCAAAGAATTCGCGCAAGGCGGCAACGACCGGGCGGATATTTACAAGCGTGACAGGGGACAGCTGCTCCTGGTCTCGAATGCTCATTCTTTCTTTGATCACCCGTTCCATTCTTCGCAGCCCAATTCTCAATTTATTCTGGATTAACTCACCGACAGTCTTCACGCGGCGATTACCCAGGTGGTCGATATCATCTGCCGATTCAACGCCATTATTGATCTGGATCATCCGGCGAACCAGTTTGACAATATCAGATTTTGTGAGGGTTCGGTGTGCGATCGGAATATTAAGATCAAGTTTCTGATCAAGCTTGTATCGACCGACTCTTTCAAGATCGTAATGTCTCTGATCGAATAATTGTTCTTCTAGAAACTGCCTGGCGTTATCAAGGGTTGCAGGGTCACCTGGTCTCATCTTTTTAAAGAATTCGATCAATGCGGCTTCTGCGATCGTGAGATTTCCTGAAAGATCCCATTCGGGTTCCTGGTTCAATGTTGAGGCTATGAACATTCTTTCCGTGTTGTTATCCACATCCTCAAATAGGGACATTATTTCTTCATCACTTCCAGACTTTAAAATATCTGTTGTTATACCATCATCAACAGCTGCAAGTGCCCGAAGAAAAACTGTTATCGGAACGGTTCTTTTTCGATTGAATTTAAGAATAATGTAATCACTTTTCCGGGTTTCAAATTCCATCCAGGCACCCCTGTCTGGAATTAATTTTGCTGTAGCAAGATACCGGGCAGTAGCTCGATCCAGGGGAGACTCGAAGTAAACACCTGGCGAACGGATCAACTGGGAGACAACGACTCGCTCCGTTCCATTGATTATGAAAGTTCCCTTCTCTGTCATTTCCGGGAAATCACCCAGGAAAATATCCTGCTTCATTGGTTCTGGAACATCTGGTCCAGCCAGCAGAACAGAAACGTATAAAGGACTTGCATATGTCAGGTCTCGTTCAACACATTCTTCGATCGTATGTTTTGGTTCATCGAACCAGTATTCCAACCCCCATTGCTTCGATTCCTGGCTTCTGCTGGGGAAATAAAGCTTCATCCCCTTGTTATAAGATTCAATGGGTGAGATCTCATGCAAAAGATCAGCCAACCCATCTTTCTTCAAACGCTCGAAAGAATCCAGTTGTGTTTCTATTAAATTAGGCAGATCGAGATTAACAGGGATGCGCGCGTAACTCATTCGGGGCAAGACAGACGCCATTTATTTCTCCTGATATTGGATATTTACGCCGGGTAATTAAATCATGCCGCGCGCCACCCCTCTTGCGGCAGTAGCACGGTAGGCAAACGAAAGAGTATTATACTGAATAAAAAGACATAGGTCAAGGATTATTTAGAGTAAATATTCCATTAACTTCAAATACAAAATATATCAAAAATTTAATTGTGATTGATTATATCATTCTCCCTACCGACCGGTCGGTTGTTTATTAAAATCATGTAATACGATATAATGCATTGGACTTATATCATTTCCTGGAGCTGTGGATGGATTTCTCTTTAACTGAAGAACATCAAATGACCGAGAGAATGGTCCAGAATTTTGCCCTTAAAGAGATACAACCCATTATCAAGGAATATGATCGAAAACAGGAACCGATCCCTTTTGCTATCAATCGGATGGGTGAGTTGGGAATCCTGGGAATCTGTTTTCCGATCCGCTATGGTGGACAGGGGATGGATTTCATATCATTGGGTTTAGCCTGTGAGAATCTTGAAGCTGTTGACACAAGTCTCAGGGTTGCTATGTCCGTTCATGTTGGATTATGTGCTTTAACCCTTCTTCAATGGGGAACTGAAGAACAGAAAAACAAGTACCTTATCCCTCTTGCTTCCGGAATAAAACTGGGCTGTGGTGTGTTTACTGAACCTGGCATGGGCTCGGATGTTTCCAGCATGGTCACTTCTGCAAAAAAGGACGGAAATTCTTACATAATCAACGGGGAGAAGATGTGGATTTCCCTAGCAAGTAAAGCTGATTTAGCTCTGGTAACTGTTCGAACTAGCAAAAATGAAAAAAAGTCATCCAATGGATTAACTACCTTCATCGTTGAACTGGATTCTCCCGGAATCACCAGGGGAGATATTCACGGAAAACTGGGTGTTCGGGCTGGTTCCACTGGTTGGATAAATTTCCAGGATGTCAGGGTTCCAGTTGAAAATCGGATCGGTCAGGAGGGAGAGGGTTTTAAGATCACCATGTCAGCCTTTGATCATGGGCGTTATACTGTCGCAGCCGGAGCGGCTGGAATCATTCGTTCAAGTATGGAAGCCAGCGTCAAATATGCCAAGGTTAGAACCAGTTTTGGAAAACCTTTATCAGAGCATCAATTAATAAAAGAAAAGATCGCCAGGATGTCTCAGGATTACGATATCTCACGTCTCTTATACCTGCGGGCAGGTTGGCTAAAGAACAAGGGGATTCGAAATACACTTGAAACGTCATTCGCCAAGAAATATGCAACTGAAGCATCCTTCCAGGCGGTAAATGATGCCATTCAGATTCATGGAGCGTATGGTTACAGTGATGAATACGATTTGGAAAGATTTATGAGAAATGCACGTGGTGCGATGATTTATGAAGGAAGTTCGGAAATCCAAATTTTGATCCAATCAGGATATGCCCTGGGAGAAAGAAAGGATAAACCCTTAAGATGTGAATTGCCTGCTTATGATCCAGAATTTTGGCAAAGTTAAAAATATAAACAGGTTATAAAGGATTATTGGAATAGTTATAAAAGGAGGAGCGTTGAAAATCGTAGCATGTATCAAACAAGTGCCCGATTCCGCAGCCAAGGTTGTGTTCGAAGACGGGCGAGTTTCCTGGGGAGATGCACCACTGGTGATCAACCCCTGGGATGAATACTCAGTCGAAGCTGCATTGCAGGCAAAAGAGACACATGGCGGAACTGTTACTGTCATCAGTCTTGGTGGTGAGAATGATAAAGAGGCGATCAAACACGCACTGGCAATGGGTGCTGATGACGCCATTCTTATTTCTGATCCTGCTTTGAGGGGATTGGACACTCAATCCATTGCCAGGGTCCTGGCAACTGCCATCCAAAAAGTCGGAGAAGTGGACCTGGCTTTCTTTGGCCGCCAGGCAATCGATAGTGATTCAGGAGTCACAGCGTCACAAACAGCGAGGGTTTTGGGATGGCCTGCCTTGACTCTGGCAGCTGTTGTAAGCGTTGAAGGAAATTCGATCAATGTTGAAAGATCCATAGAAGAAGGGCGCCAATCAGTTTCAGCGAATTTACCAGCAGTTGTAAGCCTGGTAAAGGATTTTGGAGAACCACGATATCCGTCATTCATGGGAATTCGAAAAGCCGCCAGAGCTGAGGTGCCAACCTGGTCTCTATCAGACCTCGGGATGGAAGCACCTGCCTCTGTTATTTCCTGGCCGGAGGTCATGAATCCACCCAGCAGGGAAGTTGTCTGCGAGATGATCACAGGCGACAGCCCGGAGGCTATCGCTTCCACCCTCGTTGAGAAGATCCTATCGGAGAAAGTAATATGAAAACCTGGGTATATATCGATCATTTAAAAGGGCAGGTATTACCATCTTCCTGGGAAGCTCTTGGTGTCGCTAAATCTTTCGGATCAGCATCAGCATTGATCTTTGGGGAAAATGTGCAGGAACTCGCAAATGCTGCATTTGAATTTGGAGCTGACGAAGTATTACTGGTTGACGATCCCAAACTGGGGGATTATCGGGCTGAGCCTTATGCAACATGTCTTTCCAACCTGGCGAAGAATGAATCCCCGGAGGCAATATTTTTACCCACAACCACACGCGGCAGGGAAATCGCTGCCATGGCTGCCATTGACCTAAAAACTGGTGTCATGGTTGATGTAATCGCCATCGATCTGCAGGGTGACAGGCTGGTTGTAACAAGGCCTATTTACGCAGGTAAATTACTAACCAAGGAGACCTGTTCCACAACTCCAGCAATTGTCACTTTACGGGGAAGGGCATTCCCAAAGCCTACTCCTCAACCGGGTAAAACAGGTTCGGTCAAAAAATCTTCTCTTTCTCTTGATCCTGCTGAGATTAAATCTGAAGTAAAAGGTTACTCAAAAGGAGAAGGTGGAGTAAG
This sequence comes from Anaerolineales bacterium, assembly GCA_035283125.1. Lineage (GTDB taxonomy): Bacteria > Chloroflexota > Anaerolineae > Anaerolineales > Villigracilaceae > UBA12087. The sequence continues at coordinate 20,324 of DATEUN010000052.1, read as the reverse complement.
TTTGATCGATGCGGGCATCATCGTCTCTGGCGGAAGGGGGGTTTCCAACAATCCCAACTTGACTCCTCCTGCTGAACTGGATGAGAAACAGGCTGAGATCTGGCGGGCTCAACAGGGCTTTGAGCTGGTCGTTAACCTTGCGTCAGTGTTAGGTGCAGCTGTTGGCGCCAGCCGGGCTGCAGTGGATGCTGGTTATATTCCTTACGCACATCAGGTTGGGCAAACCGGGAAAGTTGTTTCACCTGATTTATACATTGCCAATGGTATATCCGGTGCCATCCAGCATATGGCAGGTATGCGAACAAGCAAGGTCATCGTCGCCATCAACAAAGATCCGGATGCTCCCATCTTTAAAATCGCCCGCTATGGGGTCGTTGGAGATCTATTCCAAATTTTACCTGCATTGACCAATGCCTTTAAAGAACGGCTGGGAAAATAATCCTAATCCACCTCCCCTTCATTTGATTAATGTTCAAAGAGGCTGCAAACCAAGCAGCCTCTTTGAACATTAATATACTAGAATCAATATTTTATAATATTATTTTTAATATAATACAAATATATTTACATTTTATGAATATTATATTACAATAAATTAATAACTAAAGAGATGGTAAAAAGGTTAACTATGATCGAAGATAAAACACATTGGGCTGGAAAATTCTTTGTTGTTTGGACAGGACAGGCGTTTTCACTCGTTGGAAGTGCTCTGGTCCAATTTGCATTGGTATGGTGGTTGACCAAAGAAACGGGTTCTGCAACGATTCTGGCTACTTCCACACTGATTGCCATGCTGCCCCAAATCTTCCTGGGACCTTTTGCTGGTACATTTATCGACCGATGGAACAGAAAAGCAGTCATGCTCGTATCGGATAGCCTTATTGCCATCGCAACATTATTCTTGATCTATCTATTTTCAACTGGCCGGGAAAGCGTTTTTGCAATTTTCATGATCCTTCTCATCCGCTCGGCAGGCGGTGCATTTCATTACCCTGCCATGCAGGCTTCGACATCTCTTATGGTCCCAAAGCAACACCTTGCCCGGATAGCAGGAATGAATCAAACTTTGTATGGTGTGATCTCTGTCTTTGCTCCTCCCTTGGGTGCATTGTTAATCAGTATCTTTCCTCTCCATTCTGTTCTTTACGTGGATGTGTTCACAGCGATCATCGCTGTCACCCTCCTTACCCTGGTTGCGATCCCTCAGCCGATAAAAAAGAATGGGATTGGTGATGGAACCCTCAAACCCAACACTTATATGCAGGATCTGAAAGAAGGCTGGCGTTACATGGTTAAATGGCCGGGTTTATTGTCACTTGCCCTGCTTGCCATGTTCTTGAATTTTCTTCTGACACCTTCAGCGTCTTTAATACCATTGATGGTTACCAAAATCTATCATGGAGGGGCGGTGCAGCTGGGATTGGTGGATTCTTCGGTCGGTGTTGGGGTGATACTGGGTGGATTGATATTAAGTGTCTGGGGAGGGTTTAAAAAGAAGATTCTCACAAGTGTGATGGGAATTGTGGGGATGGGGATCGGTATTATCGTATTTGGTAGTTTACCCGGTGATCAATTTTACCTGGCTTTGGGGGCTTGTTTCTTCCTTGGATTGATGCAGGTTTTAGCAAATGGACCGCTCAGTGCAATCTTCCAGGCTACGATTGATCCAGCCATGCAGGGACGGGTTCTATCCTTAATAGGTGCCGGTGCTACTGCCATGTCACCAATCAGCCTGTTGGTTGCCGGACCTGTAGCTGATAACCTGGGGTTGCGTACCTGGTATATCGTTGGTGGGATAATCAGCGTTATCGCTGCACTGTCTGCTTACTTCATTCCTGCGATCATGGGTATAGAAGACAATCACCCTGATACTGTCCCCAGTGAATCGACAATCCCGCTGGAACAATAAGTTCGCAAATCAATTTGATCCAATATTATTTCACCAAAAAATGGGATAGCCTTTATAGTTGAAGGCGTCTTTTGCTGAACTTACCTTTTCATTTGTTGGAAATTCATCCAACAATCCATAACAAGATCTGCAAGTGGCGTTTTTTTGGCTATCAGATCATCTTTAATGGATGATATGTCAACCTGCTCAGTTATCAGGTCTTTTAATGGCCGGGAAAGGGTTTGATCACCCATAATTATTGCACCAAGGATGGTTTTCTCGCCGATGATCATCCTGATATTATTTAATTCAGACCTGGAATCGACAGCAATCGAATCAGGCAGTTCCTGAAAAGTCTCGCTATCCCCCCTGACAATATTATATTGGTCGTTTTGATCATGTTTTCGTACACCGATCATTCCAATTATGGTGGTAGTGATCCCAGCCAGGCGGGTAACATTAAAAGGTAAGGTCTTTAAATATTTATTTTTGTTTCCAGCCATATTCAAACCGGCAATATATCCCTGGTTTCGGGCTGGATCCCATAAACTATCGATAATATACCTCTCTGTGAACGGATCGAATACCTGCGCTACATCTCCAGCTGCATAAATATTTTCAAAATCGGTTTTCATATACTCATTAACAAGAATACCCCGGTCCGTTGTAATACCGCATTTAATGGCAAGATCGATATTTGGCTGGATTCCGACGGCATAAGCAACCATCTGGCATTTTATTGTTTCCCCGCTTTCAGTAACCACCGCTTTGACTTTCCCCTTTTTTTCAATTATCTCACGAGCTGCTGATTGATAATGGATCTGAACACCTTCCGAAGTAAGACGCTTCTCGATCAGTCTGGATTCAGCCTCATCCAGAACATGATTCCAATAACGTTCTCCGCGGATCAGGAAATGGATCTTGACATTTCTTGCCATTAACCCTTCAACCAGTTCCAAAGCTGTTATGCCTCCACCAATGACAACAGCAACCCGGGTTCTTTTACTTAATTTAATGATTCGTTTGGAATCCTCGTAATCATCCAATTTGATGACCGATAGCAAGTCACTTCCAGGGATCTCTAATGGTTTGGCGTAAGAACCGGTTGCCAGGAGGAGCCGATCATATGGAATGTTCCTTCCATCCTGAAGAACAAGATGGTCACGATTAGGATTGATTGCAATCACTTTTCCACTGATTAAATGAACATTCTTCTCGATCCAATCTCGTTGGTATCCTGGAAACAATCCTTTCTCATTAATCTCACCACTTAAGTAATAAGCAAGTCCCGGACGGGAATAGTATCCACCAGGATCGTTGCTGATCATAATAATTTCATCCTCTTTTTCAACCGACCGTATGGCTTCAGCAGCAGATATCCCCGCAACCCCCACACCAATGATTACATATCTCATAATTCTAATAAATCCTGGATTTATTATTTATTAATCTTTATATATTGTTATTACCAATGAATAGACTTTTTATTGATTATTGCTTTTTATTAAATGAAATTTTATCGTTAAAAGATAATATTTTTCTTGTTTACAGTCTGATGATCAGAATAGCGCTAACCCAATCGATTCGAGGAAGAGGTTAATCAGCATCCCAATTCTGAGTAGTATGGCATTGATCACAATTGGTACTTAATCCACCATCATGCTCTATTGGAGGTTTATGGCAGGATTCACATTCCGTCGGTGTCCCTTGATAAACACCGTTAACATGACACCCACTGCAACTCACCTCTCTATGTTTTCCTGTCAGCTTGAAGGAGAACTGGTCATGATCAATCGTCGCTCCGGACCAGGTTGAAGTAGTATGACAGGAATCGCAATTTGTACCGAAGCTGCCATTGTGCTGATCATCTGTTCTATGACAGGCATAACACGTTGTTGGTGTTCCTTTGTAAACTCCATTAACATGGCAGGCATTACAATTGACTTGAACATGAGCACCGGTCAATTTAAAGGCTGTATTATTGTGATCAAATGTAGCCCCAGTCCAGGTTGAAGTTGTATGGCAAGTTCCACAATCCGTTCCAAAGCTTCCATTATGTTTATCATCAGAAGCATGGCAGGCATTACAAGTGGTAGGTGTTCCCTTGTAAACTCCATTCTTATGGCATGCACTGCAGTTTACACCTACATGGGCGCCGGTTAAAGTAAAAGCTGTTTTGTTATGATCAAATGTGGCACCAGTCCATGTTGAGGTGGTATGGCATGTCCCGCAATCAGTACCGAAACTGCCATTATGTTTATCATCGGACACATGACAGGCATTACAGGTAGTTGGAGTACCCTTATAAACTCCGTTTTTATGACAGGCACTGCAGGTTGTATTAACATGAGCACCAGTTAATGTGAATGCTGTTTGGCTGTGATCGAATGTTGCACCTGTCCACGTGGAGGTTGTATGGCATGTTCCGCAATCCGTTCCAAAACTCCCGTTATGCTTATCATCGGAGACATGGCATGATATGCATGTATACGGCGTACCTTTATAAGAACCATTTGTGTGACAATTCTGGCAGGCAACATTAATATGGCTTCCTGTCAATGGGAAGTTGGTTTTTGAATGATCGTATGTTGCACCCTTCCAACTTGATGTTGTATGGCACAGATCGCAATTGACCCCTAATGCACCTTTGTGTTTATCATCAACAGAATGGCAATCATCACAGGTTTTCCGGGTATGGGAATAAACGCTGGATATGTGGCAGTCAGTACAGCTGATACTTAAATGTTTTCCGGTTAATTTGAATGTAGATTGGTTATGGACAAAACTCGTGGGAAGCCATCCATTTGTTGTATGACAGTTTTCACATAAAAGGCCCAATGAACCCAAATGGGGATCAATTTTTGCATGACAGGAATTGCATTCTCTGGATGCGGAATAATAGTCGTTGTTAATATGGCATTTCTCACAAGGCACTTCCATGTGCTGACCACTTATTTCATAATTAACAACACCATGATCAAATCGATAAGGCTTCCAGTTTTCTGATGTATGGCAATCCTGGCAATTTGATCCAAAAGAACCTTCGTGCTTATCATCAGCAAAATGACAATCGATGCAGTTGGAAGGTGTACCCTTCAAAACACCCATTTTATGGCAGCCATCGCATTGTGTGACCGCATGGTTTCCTTCCAGTTTGAAGGCTGAAGTATCATGATCAAAATCAATCGTTTTCCAATCTTCCGGAGAATGGCAAATATCACAATTATCTCCCAGGTTACCCAAGTGCTTGTCTACTTCCTGGTGGCATGCAACACATGATTGGGATGTTGTTTGCAATTCAAGTATTGAAAACTGGAGAACATGACAACCCGAACAATCAACTTCAGCATGCTGACCTTCCAATGGAAATTGCATGGATTGGTGATCAAATTTTCTTCCATATGTTTCCAAACCATCATGACAATCCATACATTCTGCACCAAATGTCAGGACATGCGAAGATGTAAATTTACTGTCGATCAAAGTGTGGCATTTTCCACATGTGATCGGATCGACATGTAGAAAATCATCTTCATGGCAATCCGTACATTCTGCATCAACTCCAAAAATATTTCCTTTGTGGGATTGCAAAGAAAACCCATATGAATCATGTGGGAATTTTATTCCTCGCAAATTTGTGATGGGTGAATCAGGTCCTTTATGTTCCAGGTGGCATGTCTGGCATGTAATTTCCAAATTGTTCTGATATATGGCACCATGAAGGGTGGATTCATCCATGCGTTCTTCATTTACTTCTACATGACATAGTATGCATTGATCAGACATGCCTATAGCTTGCCAAGGTGTTGTATGACACCTGGAACATTCACCTCCTATCTCTGCATGAGAGGTGACACCTCCCAATGGAGGACCTGCTTTGGCATTAAGTGGTCCTGGACTAAAAAGCTCATAACCATTTAAGATAACCAGGATAGTGATCGCTGCCAATGTAACCAGGGAAGCGATCAAACCACTTGCAGAAAGAAATCCATATCGTTTATTCATGAATTAAAAAACAATCTTCTCTAATGGGAGAATGTTGCGTAATACAACGCTGCAAAAATATGGATAAATGCAGCAGTGAAAAGAGCCATCCCCAGAGGTATATGGATAGTGTGCCAGATCGCCAACAATCGGCGATTCTTTTCTATAGAATTGATCTTCTTGAAATATGGGTCTTCACCGACCAGGTTTTGTTCTTCGTTCAGGTCAGAACCTTCAGGCGCAGAAAAACCATTTATTTTAATGAGTTCAGAATCAATATTCTTTTGTCCATTATCTGCATGTGAAGGAAATAGAATCTCTGTCCCATCTGCTGAATGGGGAATAGCGGTATAGATATATCGCCCTATTAATCCGCTCAAAACGATCAAAATAGTCATCAACATGACCGCACCTGCCAGACCCTGGAATTTCCATGAACTATGAAGTAGAACAAGAAATGGTCCTACCAATCCTGTAAAAATATGGAATTCCAGCCAATCGGACATCTTCCCCCAGCGGGCATGCTTGCTTCGTTTTCGGAATGAATATAGAAATTCAGTCATCAGCATCAGGATAAATCCTACTATTCCAAGGAGATGACCAAATAGACTGCTTGCTTCCGGGATCTCTTTAAATAGGAAAACACCCAAAGCATAGATACCCCCAACAAATGCCATAACAAAAATTGCCAATATCAAACCGTTATTCTTGAACATTCAAATTTCCTTGATCAGAATTGGATGGTTCAAATATCAATAAACTAATGGGTTTCTTTAATTATCTCTGGGGAATAATTAATCCGCTCAAATCGTAAAACCCCACGAGGACACCGTTTAATGCATTCTCCACATGTCAAACAATGGTTATCAATAATTGAAGATCCCTTCCAAACATATTCACGAACATCAATGCCGATTGGACAATTAAATGAGCATATACCACATTGAACACATCGATCTGCCTCAGGAACAACCTTTCCCACAGATAATGCCTTGTAACGATTGGATTCGTAATTAAAGATTGATTTAATATTCATAGTGGTTATTTGAATTTCAAAAAATTCGATAAAGTTTACCATAATTATTTGGTAATCATTATCATTGTAATTGATCGGTAGATAATAGTCCTGTTTTTACCCGGGGAGGTTAACAATTTTGTTAAGAGATTTAAGAAGTGTGGGGGTTAAAGATTTTCTTTGTTTCGAATTTTTGATCCATTTCCTGGTACATCTCCCGGACAGATTCTTCCACCAGGTTTTTCAACCGCATTCTTTCCATGGCAGGCTCAAGAAGATGACTATAGTAGATCGGGAGTCCAACACGAACCTTATGGGATTCATGAACCGCCAGAGGGTAAAATCCCAGTCTTTGCCTGTTCGAGGAATAATACATTTCCCCCAATCGAAAAACTGTTTTCTGGAATGGATATATCTTCTTCATGGAATCTGTTCCTAGGATGGCATATTCGGGAAATACCAGCAGGAATTTGCCTTCCTTGAGATATGTCATACTCTCTTCCAGTGTTTTGTATAACGTCTCCTGACCGCCAACATAAGCTTGTATCCCTCCAACAGACTGCATTAAAGGGACAGTTATTTTTGATAAAAACTTTGAAAATTGTAAACTTACCGGAGGCTGCAATTTTAAACGAGGTTCCACGAAATCCCTGCGCAGGTATTCAGGTGCAAGAACAGGATCGATCATTTCGCCAGCAACCCATGGATACAATCTTAATGGCAGGCTGGAAACAACGCCTATCGGACCCAGCGGACCGAGGTGATTGGCGATAAATACTGCTGGTGGTTTTTCTGGTAAATTCTCAGTATCCAGAAGCTCACCACCCCAAATAAATGCATCCACTCCCCTGGCTATCAAATGGTAAATTGAATCTTTCATCGTGATTCCCTCCTTACCATTTTGAATCAAGTATTGTTTTATCTACTTTACATCACAAGGAAATATCATTCAAGACAATATAGACCTGGATCTATATTGGAGTGCTTCTGCAAGGTGGGTTGATCCAATCTCATCACTACCAGCGAGATCTGCAATGGTCCGGGCGAGTTTCAGAACACGATGGTAGCCCCGGGCTGATAAATTCAGCTGGGTCATTGCGTTGCGCATTAGTGCTTGACAGGTTTCATTAAGTACACAGAATTTCCTGATCTCTTTCAGGTGCATATCTGCATTGGTACTGACTTTTGGAGATTCTTTGAAGCGCATACGTTGGATATCCCTTGCGGTCTCAACCCTCTGCTGGATATTGGCAGACTTTTCACCCATGCGGGAATCACTCAATTTATCATAATCGACCCTGGGGACATCAATATGGATATCGATCCGATCCAACAGTGGTCCTGATATACGTTTCTGGTACTTGGTAATGCTCATCGAAGAACAAGTACAGGGTTTGATCGGGTCTCCAAAATATCCACACGGGCATGGATTCATGGCAGCTACCATCTGGAAATTAGCCGGAAAGGTCAAAGAGCCTTGAGCCCGGCTGATGGTCACAACCTTATCTTCAATGGGCTGTCGTAATACTTCCAACACCCGGGTACCAAATTCTGGAAATTCATCCAGGAAAAGCACGCCTCTGTGTGCCAGGGAAATCTCACCTGGATGTGGCCAATTCCCTCCCCCCACCAGACCAGCATGGCTGATGGTGTGATGAGGTGACCGAAATGATCTTTGTTGAACCAGCGGAGTTTCTGGAGGCAGCTGATCGGCTACGGAATATATACGGGTAACTTCGAGAGCCTCATCGATTGTCATCCGTGGCAGGATCCCGGACATTGCCCGAGCCAGCAAAGTCTTCCCTGCACCAGGAGTGCCGCTAAGCAGGATATTATGACCACCTGCGGCAGCCACCTCCAGGGCACGCTTGACGTGTTCCTGGCCTTTGATCTCGTTAAAATCCGTTTGAAAACCAACCGGAATTAGATCGATTTCCTTGGGTTGATAGGAATTAATTTGCACAGATCCGGAGAGATGGTGATAGAGGTTTTCAAGGGTAGAAACAGGAATGACATCAATGCCAGGGATAAGCGAAGCTTCTGCTGCATCGATCTCTGGAACGATGATCCTTTTGAACCCCTGTTCACGAGCAGTAGCCGCTATTGGCAGAATACCCCGTGTGTGCCTGACTGAACCATCCAGCGATAATTCTCCCACAATCAGTGTTTCATCAAGGCAGGAAGGAGGAAGGTATTCAGCAAACAGCATTACTCCCACTGCGATAGGAAGGTCATAAGATGGTCCTGCCTTCCTGACAGAAGCAGGTGCCAGGTTCACGATAATTCTTTTGCGGGGAAAAGCCAGCCTTGCATTCTTAATGGCTGCCTGCACCCTCTCGCGGCTTTCCTGAATGGATGCATCTGGTAATCCGACGATCGTCATTCCAGGCAGCCCCTGTCCGGAATCAACTTCGACATCCACAATGACGCCTTCCAGACCTATAACGGCACAGGTAAACACTCGAGAGAGCATGATTAAGTGTAGATTGGTTTGGGAGAATCGTCAACTATTTAATTTTCTCCTGTAGACTCTATTTATTTTCCTGTATGTGGCTATGCGAATTCCTCACATGGTGTTTGGAATCGTTAATCTTTAATCCTATTCGTCTGACCTGCCTTGTTGTATTCCAACGGGACAGTAGATAAGGCATCATTTAAATAGCTGGAATAATCCATCCATTTGATAAGTTTATTCTTCCAGTGGTATATTTAGCCCGAGGAGTAGATATGGTTAAACCCAAAGTATTTGTCACCCGAAAAATTCTGGAAGAGGGAATGAAGATGATCACCCAGGATTGCGATGCGGTTGTTTGGCAGGATGAACTCCCCCCTCCCCATTCTGAGTTGATTAAAAGAGCGAAGGGGATGGATGGATTACTTTGCTTATTAACAGACAATATCGACCAGGAGGTGATCGAATCGGCAGGTGAAAACTTGAAGGTCATCAGCAATCATGCTGTTGGATTCGATAATATTGATATCGCCACTGCCTCCAGCCGGGGAATCCCGGTTGGAAACACTCCGGGGATTTTGACTGATGCAACTGCTGATTTCGCATTCACGCTGCTTTTAAGTTGTGCACGGCGGGTAATTGAAGCCGACAGATATGTACGGAAAGGATTGTGGCAAACATGGAGTCCTGACCAACTTCTCGGTGCAGACATCAGTGGTACAACTCTCGGCATCATCGGGTTTGGACGGATCGGTCAAGCCATGGTAAAACGAGCTGCTGGATTCGACATGAAAATTCTTTTTCACGATCCTGAATTCTTGGGTGACTTTTCAAATAGGAATGTATGCAAAGTGGACCTTGATACGCTGCTTGGGTCTTCTGATTTCATATCCATCCATACCCCTTTAAATGAACAAACAAGACACATGATCAATACTGATGCCATCAACAAGATGAAACCAACTGCCATATTGATCAATACGGCTCGAGGTGCTGTTGTGGATCCTGATGCTCTTTATCATGCTTTGAAGAATAAGCGGATCAGATCAGCAGCGTTGGACGTAACAGATCCTGAGCCGATAACCATGCAGAACCAGCTCCTTGAATTGGATAACCTGTTGATCAGCCCCCACATAGCCAGTGCCAGCGTCTCCACCAGGAACAGGATGTCCATCATGGCAGCCGAGAACCTCATTGCAGGAGTTCAAGGCAAAAGACTACCCAATTGTGTGAACCCGGAAATCTATTCGTAAGAGGAAATTGATACGATGAAAAAAAACATGCCTTACGGCTCATGGAAATCACCCATAACCCCTGAAATGGTTGCGGCAGGTTCAATTCACATTGAAGAGATCCAGAGTGATGGTGAATCCATTTATTGGCTGGAAAACCGACCAGAAGAATCAGGCCGTATCGTGGTCATGAAGTTTAGTAATAATGATGGAGAAGCCAGAAATATTATTCCAGAGGGTTTCAACGTGCGCAGCAGGGTTCATGAATATGGTGGCGGCGCTTACACTGTAAATAACGGGATCGTTTATTTTTGTAATTTTAACGACCAACGAATCTATGCCATAAAACCTGGAGGTGAACCAACCGTAATTACTCCTGCTGGGGGAAAGAGATTCGCGGATCTACTGTTTGACCCAAAAAGAAATAGGATCGTTTGTGTTTGTGAAGATCACGAGATCGATGAAGGCAAGGTCATCAATTCAATAGTGTCAATTTCCATGGATGAAGACCACCAAATCATTGAGTTGGCAGCAGGGCATGATTTCTTTTCCAATCCCCGCATCAGCCCGGATGGTGGGATGCTATGCTGGTTATCATGGGATCATCCCAATTTACCCTGGGATGGTTCTGACCTTTGGGTTGGATCCTTCGATCAAAATGGCAGTATTTACAATCCCAGGCACATAGCCGGGGGAAGGGATGTTTCCATTTTCCAGCCGGAATGGTCTCCTGGAGAAATCCTGCATTTTATGTCGGACCAGGATGGGTGGTGGAATCCTTTCAGTTTCCGAGACGGGAAGGTCAGACGATCGTTTAAGCAGGAAGCTGAGTACGGTCTTCCTCAATGGGTTTTCGGATTATCCATCTATGGATTTTTCGATGATTCAAAACTGATATGCTCCATTATTTCATCAGGTAAGAATGAACTTGTCAATTTGAATATAGTCGACAACAAGGTCACGAATCTCTCCAATGCTTATTGCGAATTTTCATATATCAAGGTATTTGATCAGAAAGTGTACTTTGTTGGATCCTCAGTGAATCGGCCGGCGGAATTGGTCCAACTGGATCTCAAAACTGGAATAACAACTATATTACAAAAATCGGGCGTGTTGGATCTGCGCGAACAGGATTTTTCCAATCCAAAGGCAATTGATTTTCCATCCATGGATCACATATCCCATGGAATTTTTTATTCACCCAGGAATACTGTGTATGAGTCCGATAAAAATGAAAAACCTCCCCTGATCGTCATGATCCATGGAGGTCCTACATCAGCAGCTTCCATGAGCTTGAGCATGAAGATACAGTATTGGACCAGCAGAGGATTTGCTGTCCTGGATGTTAATTACAGCGGCAGCACGGGTTATGGCAGGGATTTCAGAAAAAAACTTAACGGACAGTGGGGTATCCTGGATGTGCAGGATTGTATAAATGGTGCACTTTACCTTGCAGAAACTGAATTGGTGGATCGGAATAGAATGTCGATATCAGGAGGGTCAGCAGGAGGTTATACAACCTTGTGTGCGCTGACATTCCACGATGTTTTTTCCCTCGGTGTAAGTCGTTATGGTGTCAGCTCTCTGAAAAGCCTGGCAGATGATACCCATAAATTCGAGTCACATTACCTGGAAAGCCTGGTTGGACCTTACAGTCAAAATGAGGAATTACTGACTGATCGCTCCCCGATCAATTTTATTGAAAAAATCAAAGTTCCAATCCTTATCATGCAGGGGAGCGAGGACAGGGTGGTACCACCTTCCCAATCTGAAATCCTTTTTCAATTTCTGGACCAAAATCATATTCCGGTTGCCTACATATTATTCCAGGGAGAACAGCATGGTTTCCGAAAAGCGGAAACCATTGAAAGAGCTTTAGAGATCGAATATTATTTTTACTCAAAATTCTTCGGATTTAGCCTGCCAAAAGAAATAACGCCGGTTGAGATCAGGAACCTTTAAGGTTTTTGATTACTTTCCCAACACACTTAAGGAGTCAGCAGAGAAGTACAGCAACCTGTTATTCTCCCCCGCATCACTGACCCAAAGCCCACCTTCTCCATCCACTGCCAAACCTACTGGAGAAGTGAACTGGTATTCTGTATACCCGCAATCTCCCCAAACGCCAAGGGGATTTCCGTCGGTGGAATACTTGATGATGCGGCATCCTTCCGGGTCGCTTATGTAGACATTCTTCTGCCCATCAACAGCTATGAATGGTTTGTTTTCCATAGACTGACCGAACCAGGCATTTACATCCCATGTTGCTGTTGAAGAATATCCCTGCCCGCCTGGGTTTTTTGAAAACACCTGCACCCGAAGATTCCAGGTATCAGCAACGTAAACATTCCCTTCAGAATCAACCGCTATTCCAACCGGTTCATCCAGTTCACCAAAGCCCATACCAGGAGAACCAAATTGATCGATGTAGTTTCCATTGGGATCAAAAACCAGGATTCTCTTATTGCCTGTATCAGCGACAAAGAGATTCCCCTCGCTGTCAACAGCAACTGACCGGGGTCCATAAAAGGAAGTTGAAGTTTCTCCAAATCCATTAGTACCGAACATGGATAGGAACACACCTTCTGAAGTGAATTTCTGTATGCGGTAATTCCATGTATCAGCGACGTAAACAGAGCCATCCGGAGCAACAGCCACTCCCCAGGGTTCATTGAATGTACCACCGGGAGCATCTCCCTGGGCGATATCTGCATATTTGCCCCAGGTGTTGATCACCTCCCCGCTGGATGATATATGCTCAATCCGATTATTGCGGGAATCAGCAACATATACACTGCCATCCGAAGCTACAGCAACGGAACGGGGTGCCTGAAATTGCCCGGCAGAAGATCCCGTTTGACCGATGACAATATCAGGGGATATCTGGTGAAAAATTGATTCATAAGGATCCGAGACAGTGGTATTAAGGTCTGATACTTGAAAACCCCACACCAGGGAGGCAACATCTTTGCGGATATATGTCCGCATTTTGCTGCGAGTATTCCAGTTTTCCAATGTGAATGAATTGCTATTCTTTAATGCAGCATATTCACTGTAGTCCCGGTTGAACCAGATCTGCCAGATGGCACTGCGGACTTCCGGATCTGTAAAGAATGGTGAAATATGACCCCATACCCTCACGAGGTATTCACCAATCGTCATTTCAGAACCATCTCCACCCACTTCTGCATTTCTTTCGGAAGAAATGTTATTCCAATCGATCTTCATATAATCCTGGTTTGGCCACCACATGCGCATCATATCGAATTGGACATAATTGTCTTTGACAATAGGAGCGATCTTTCCATAATTATCTTCACTCACGACAATGATCGCTGCTCTCTGCAAATCTCTGGATGGTTGGGTATTAAAATCAATCCGGTTCGGGTAATGGCGCAGGTACCACCAATATGGATACCGTACATTGTTGTCATAAGCAACCACGATATCCAGCCCATCCGTGGTTTGCCTGGATATTTTTTCAATCTGCTCCAATAGTATCTTGGGGTCATCAGCAGCATGGGCATATACCAGGTATTCCAATGGATAATCGTAATAAATGAAGGCAGCTCTATAGGCTGCCCTGGCTGTCAAAATTGCCAGCCCGGCAAAACCAACCAGAACCACACCCCTGAGAACCTGTTTCCAATTGACAAACGGAGTCTTGATCCGCTTTCCCCATTCGACCAGCCAGTTGATCCCCCATGCGGCAGCCAGGATCATCGGCATGGTAATATGAATGGTCAGCCAGGGCATTTTTTCTCCAGCATACGAAAAAGCGAGCAGACTTGAGAAAAACCAGAAAATGATCAGGGGGAGGACGGGAATTTTTATCTCTGTCTCTTCATTGATCGTTACTTCTTGATTCCGAGTGATAAAAGTCGTTTGCCAGGATTTTTTAATTGTTGCAATGGACAGGCTTACAAAGACACCAATGGCAGGAAGGAATTCATAAACTGGAATTTGGAGAAGTGCATAATAATAGAAAGGTTGTCCGCCCCGGTTGACTGCCTGTTGTTCCATCCAATATCCTAATGCGCCTATAAATCCGACAGCCACCCCTTGTGGATATGTGAAGAATGTTGAATAGAAAACGATAAATATCGCGTAAAACAAACCAAAATACAGCAGCCAATTTTTCTTTCCCCACCATATACCCACTGCAGCTGAAACCAGTGTTAACACTCCGATTGCGATGCCCGCTCGGATGATGCCCTCGCTTGTATAATCCAATGGATTGAAACCAGCCAATTTTATTGGTAATGCAGCTAGTAGCGGAAGAATCAATGTTCCCAACAAGATCAGGAGATCGAATGATCTTTCTGAACGTATTCCACTCCACCCCAGTCCTTTTACAGCGAAGACACAGGCAATTACAACTGTCATTACCCCAAGAATTCCCAACGCCAGGATCGATCCCAGGATCAATTGGGATTCAGGTTTTAACAACAGATAAAGAGATCCGGCAGCTGTTATCAAAAGAAGTGCACTAATGAAAGCGATAATGAATCTTTTCTTTTGGTTCTGGAACACCCACTCTTTATGCATCAGTCTATAAATAAAATAGACAGCAAGAAAGATAAGCTGTTGAGCTGCGAAGATGTAAGATGTTGCCTTATCGATAAAATGAAATGCATTTACTGCAGTAAATAGAAACAGTACCCAGGCTTCCTTTTTCTCCAGGTAACGGAGTATGGTATAGATGGTCAACATCCCCCACACAACAATAAATGCTTCATTCCTCTGGTAACGTCCATAAAACAACATAAAGGGTGAGATCAGGCACATGGCACCTGCTGCAATCGCACCAACTTTACCCAGGTATCTTTTAAATAGGAGTAATGCTATTGCCACAGTTGCGACGCTAAACAATACCGCAGGTATCCTGGTTGTAAAATCGTTATCTCCAAATAGGAAATAAGATAAGGCAATTAAATGAAATTGAAGTGGACCATGAGTAATGGGGTCATACCGATAGCCACGACCTTCTGAAAAATCGAAAGATGGGATGACATGGTTGACCTCATCATGGCTCATCACTCTGTCACCCAAACCATAAAAACGAGTGAGCACGGTTAAAGCCATGATCAGAATTAGGATCATTGTCTCTATGCTCTTTGAATTTATTCGTTTTGGAGTTTGTGAAGAGTGAGAATCAACTGAAATATCGTCGTTGGTTTCAGGGGGGTTGAATTCTGGATTCATATAAAAATTTTATCATTAACCAAAAATTCATGCCGATATATTTTGTGATAATTATATTACTTGAAAATCTCTTAAATTTTAGTTGGGATAAGAAATTTAGCTATATACATTCTGGAAATTCTGAATTGGGTTCTTATTTTTTATCAGATTGCCACCTTGCAAAAACTGCTGTTGAAAGAAGACGCCCTCCGGAGCTTTCGCGAATACCCAACTCGCCAGATTGGACGGTCTCTTTTAGACCTCCTGACATTTCTTCCATGATGATCTTAATATGAAATGAAGATGCTTTTACAGCATAGACAGTTAAAACGGAAAATAATGCATCTTTATCCATTATTAATTTGCACGCATCCAAAAGAACAGGCAGTGATTTATAAACTTCCCATACCTCCCCTTTAGGACCACGTCCAAATTTTGGTGGGTCAATGATCAACCCCTGGTACTTGGAACCCCTGCGATATTCACGCTGTACAAATTTCAATGCATCATCCACGATCCATCGGATCGGTTTTTCCTGCATACCGGAAAGTTCTTGATTTTCCTTTGCCCAGGCAACCGATTTCTTTGAGGCATCAACATGAGTGACCATGGCACCCGCTCCAGCCGCAGCCAGGGTCGCGAGCCCGGTGTACCCAAATAGATTTAAGACCTTTACAGGTTTTGATTCAGAAGCGATCAGGTCTGCCATCCAATCCCAATGAACAGCGCCTTCCGGGAAAACGCCAAGGTGCCTTCCGGGAGTTGGCATGACCCAGAAATATAATTTCCCATAATTCAATTCCCATCTGTCAGGAATACTCTTGTTGAACTTCCAGAATCCACCGCTTTCCT
This sequence comes from Anaerolineales bacterium, assembly GCA_035283125.1. Lineage (GTDB taxonomy): Bacteria > Chloroflexota > Anaerolineae > Anaerolineales > Villigracilaceae > UBA12087. Next base: position 3,717 of record DATEUN010000052.1, on the reverse strand, counting down.
CCCTAGTCTTCTGAAAAAATCCATGTGCTTCATCCCAATCTTTTTTCGGAAGCTTCTTTTTCCATAATGCTTCCACTTCCGGTCTGACAAAAATATATTTTCCAAACCTTTCAAGTTTTTGACCTTCTCCACTATCCAGTAGTTCATAATCCAACCAGTTATCTGAAGCTAAAAAGGTAATTTCTGAACTCATTGAATCATTCCTTCAAAATTAAAAGTCATACTTGCAATTATTAACTGATTTGTGCTAGAATATGTTCAGCTGTGGGACACAGTGGGACAAAGTGGGACGCTGGAAGATCCAGCGCCTGCTTGTTAATGGAGATATTAGAACATATGTTTCTAACTGGAGAGTACCACCACACTTTTGACGATAAATTCCGATTGACAGTACCCTCACGCTTCCGCGAGGAATTTGCTGGTGGGATTTATGTCGGCCGTGGATTCGACAGAAACCTGATGGTTCTAACTCCTCCTGCATTTGAAAACCTCTATAAACATTTAATGAATATGAACATTCTCGACCCGCTCTCCCGTCAATTACGTCGTCATACTTTGGGCAAAGCTTTTCATAGCGAACTGGATAAGTCCGGGCGAATCCTGATCCCACAAGATCTGCGCGTATGGGCTGGTCTCGAAACAAACGTGACCATAGTGGGGCAAGGTAACTATTTTGAAGTATGGAATCCTGAATTGCTGGAAGTAGAAGATAGCCAATCTGAGTCCTTTGATAACAAGCGGTTTGAAGCACTGAATATTTCTACTCAGTGATGAAAAAAATCTATTCGCACGAACCTGTACTTTACCAGGAAATTATACACGCATTGAATCCTTCCAGTGGTGGTCGGTACGTCGATGGAACAATAGGTGCTGGTGGTCATGCATCCGGAATATTAATGGCATGTGAACCGGATGGCGAATTATTGGGAATGGATATTGATCCGCAGGCTGTAAGCCTGGCAAGACAGAATCTCCAGAAATTTGGAGCAAGGGTCAGGATCATACCAGCCTCCTATACTACACTCTCGTCCCACCTGGCTGAAATTGGCTGGGAAAAGATAAACGGGATGGTCTTAGACCTGGGTGCCTCATCCATGCAATTTGATGATCCTGACCGCGGTTTCTCGTTCCAGGTTGACAGTGACCTGGATATGCGATTTGAACCTTCGAATTTCATAAATGCCAACAAGGTGGTGAATGACTTATCGGAAACCGAGCTCGCTGATCTGCTTTTCAAATATGGCGAGGAACCTAAATCCCGGCAGATCGCTCGTGCGATCATTCAGGCAAGACCCATCACAGGAACGGTTCAATTGGCTCGTGTAATCAGTTCAGTTTATTCCTCAAGAGGGAAAATTCATCCCGCAACAAGATCCTTCCAAGCAATCAGGATCGCAGTAAATGATGAATTAAAAGCGATCGAAACGGTTCTCCCTCAAGCAATTAATGCATTGGCTCCAGGAGGAAGGCTGGCTGTTATATCTTTCCATTCTTTGGAGGATCGCATTGCCAAGTCTTATTTTCGTCAGGAAAGCAGGGATTGTATCTGTCCTCCCAAACAACCTGTTTGCACATGTGGACACAAGGCATCCGTGCGAGAGATCAACCGGCGACCGATCATGGCAAGCGAAGAAGAAATCCAAAGAAATCCCAGGGCTCGAAGTGCCAAGTTAAGAATTGTCGAAAAATTGGATAAAAAAAATGAAAACCATTAGCCAGTTATTTTCATCAAACAATCAAGCAAAATGGCGAACACAAATTCAGTGGAGCGCAGTATTCCTGGTATCCCTGGCATTAGTGGTCATTATTTCAGCTTTTTATGTAAATATTTCGACAAAAACCGCCCTGGCTGGCAGGAAGATCTTATTGGCTGAAGGAAGTATTCAAGCCATAAACCACGAGATCACTGATCTGGAAGCTTCCCTTGCTTCCCTGCAATCTGTTCATGCCATGGAAATCCGGGCTCAACAATTGGGTTTCGCTCCTGCTGAACCTGGAGATTTCCTTTATATAGTCGTACCCAATTACTCGGTAGAGCCGGAGTTTTCACCTGTTCCAAAGGCTGACACGGTTCATTCGCCTGTAATCTTACCGGAATACACTGAATCTCTCATCGACTGGTTCCTTACGTGGGTGCAAAAATGATCAACCCAAAACGATGGCGCTATCTCGCTCTACAAGTACTCCTGGTGGTCATGGGAGTCCTGATCATCGCGAGGATCTATATCTACCAGGTCAGCCCACAGGCAGAAGACTATCGGATAGGAACTGAATACAACTACGTCACCCAATATCCAGCAAGGGGAATTATTTACGATCGAAATGGGAATTTACTAGCTGGAAATATAACGGTTTATGAAATTGGTGTCGATCAGGTAATGGTTCAAAATCAAGGTAACGCAGAAGCCATTGCCCTGGCTCTGAGTGTAACTATTGGACTTGATTATGGGACTATTCTTGACACGATCATGCAAACGTATGAAAGTCGATATATTGTTTTAGCCGATTACGTATCAGCTGAATCCATAGCGAAATTGGAACAATATATGGATGAGCTTGATAACACTCCAGGAACACCGTTAACTTCAAGATTGGACGGGATAGGTTTTAAATCACATTTTGAAAGAATTTATCCCGAAAATTCACTTGCTTCAAACCTGATTGGTTTCGTCACCAGGGACAATAATGGATATTTTGGCGTAGAGCAGACTTACAATAATCTGTTGGCAGGTATCCCAAGAAATGTCCGCATTCCGATCAATCCCACCAGGGTCGAAGAAATACCTCAGATTGAACCCGGAACAGCATTAGTCCTCACCATTGATCGTGAGATCCAGGCAGCTATTGAAGAGATCCTTGATGATACCCTGGCAAACACCGGTTCTGAATCAGGAACAATCATTGTCATGGACCCCAGGAATGGCGAGATCCTGGGTATGACATCAACACCCAGGATCGACCTCAACAATTACATGGATTACCTGACCACTTTCCAGGGTGGGACTCCATTTAACCGGGCGATCAGCCAGGCATACGAACCTGGTTCTGTTCTAAAGGTCCTGACCTTATCTGCGGCAATTGATTCCGGGGCTGTACAACCCTCCACTACATTTTTTGACACGGGTTCGATCATTGTTGGTGGTGTTGCCATACATAATTGGAATGGAGGCGCCTGGGGAATGCAGGATATGACAGGATGCACACAACATTCATTAAATGTTTGTTTCGCATGGATCGCAACCCAAACCAATACGGAAAATTTTTACAATTACATGAAACGCTTCGGGTTAGGTCATATAACTGGGATCGATATGGCAAATGAAGCTGCAGGCAGATTGAAGCTTCCGGGTGATACAGATTGGTACCCCGTTGATCTTGGAACCAATGCATTTGGTCAAGGCTTATCTGTAACACCTGTTCAAATGATCATGGCTGCATCAGCAATCGCAAACCAGGGGAAAATGGTCCAGCCCCATATTCTTAAAGCTACGATCGAAAATGGCGAAATGCAGTTGAAAAGCATTGAGATCGTGGGGAATCCCATCACTGCGCAAACAGCTCATCAGGTAAATCAGATCCTGGTTAATTCTCTTGAGAATGAAGCATCTACGGCTCTGGTCCCTGGTTATAGTGTCGCCGGAAAAACCGGTACCGCCCAGATCCCTGTATTTGGTGGATACGATCCATACCAGACCAATGCTTCCTTCATTGGATGGG
>DATEUN010000051.1:0-9485 GCA_035283125.1 Anaerolineales bacterium | reverse complement strand
CCCTGGACGGTTATTTCGAAGGATGGTTGTGATGTATTGGCGCGTACTCTCATACGTGCCGAGGAATTTTTTGAGTCGCTTGCCACGGTCGAAAAATGCCTGGAAACCATGCCTGAAGGTCCTGTCCTGACCGAAGGATTTACCTATAAACCTTATAAATTTGCCCTGGGATATGTTGAAGCGCCTCGTGGTGAGGATATCCATTGGAGCATGTTGGGGGATAACCAGAAGATCTATCGTTGGAAATGCCGCGCTTCGAGTTACAACAACTGGCCTTCGTTAAGATATATGCTGCGTGGGAATACGATCTCCGATGCCGCCTTGATCGTTGCCAGCATAGACCCTTGTTATTCCTGCACAGAACGTGTCACCGTTGTGGATGTCCGCAAGAAAAAAGCCACCATCGTGCCGTATAAGGAATTGGAAAGATACTGTCGGGAGAGGAAAGACTCTCCTTTGAAATAGTCATGGGAGTAGGGACCAAATGTTCCCTTACAGGAGTTAGATAGTATGTTGAAATTGTTCCGTGAGATTCTGAAAGTTGGCGAGGCAACTTTACATTATCCATTCGAACCAATTGAGCAGATGCCAGGTTTTCGAGGCAAACCACATCATGACCCGGAACTCTGCATCGCTTGCGCTGCTTGTGCGATTGCCTGTCCTCCCAATGCATTGAATATCAGCACCGACCTTGATCAGGGAATTCGTACCTGGTCTCTTTTCACGGGACGCTGCATTTACTGTGCTCGTTGTGAGGAGGTCTGCCCGACAGGAGCCATCACGCTAAGTCCTGATTTTGAATTGGCTGTCATGAATAAACAGGATCTGTTCGAAAAAGCTGATTACAAGTTGGCAGCGTGCCAGAAATGTGGATTGTATTTTGCGCCTGCCAAGGAGTTGGACTATGTCTTCTCACTTCTAAACGAAAAGGGTTTGGAACCAGAAGTGTTGGAAGGAACCCGTACTTTGTTGGAGATGTGTCCAGATTGCAGACGCAAGAATGATGTCCCCAAAATTGTGGACATCTTCCAGGAGAAGATCTAATGTTTGCTGAAACCACGAAAAGTTCGGCCACCAAAGAAATCAGTAAATACGCTATTTATCAGGATCCTCAGATTGCACAACTTAAAGGAACACTGCTTAAAGATATCCATCGCTCGATTTATGTTTACCGCATTGACTGTGGTGGATGCAATGGCTGTGAAATCGAGATATTTGCCGCCCTGACTCCTTTATTTGATGTCGAGCGTTTCGGAATAAAGGTTGTCTCTTCTCCTCGTCACGCTGATGTCCTGGTTTACACGGGTTCGATGACACGCGCCATGCGTATCCCTGCATTACGTGCCTACCATGCCTCCCCCGATCCAAAGATCTGTGTTGCTTATGGAGCTTGTGGATGTTCGGGTGGCATATTTCACGACTTGTATTGTGTTTGGGGCGGTGCTGATAAGATCATCCCGATAGACGTTTACATACCTGGTTGTCCTCCTACTCCGGGCGCCACGATTTTTGGTTTTGCCATGGCGCTTGGTCTTCTCGAACAGAAATTAAAAGCCACACATCACATCCAGGGAGAGACTGAACAGGCTTTGCTGCGACATCCGGGATTCCCTTTACGATTACGCGTTGAAATCGAAAGGGAGGCTCGTTGTATGGCTGGTTACTTGCAGGGCAGGCATATTGCCGATTCATTTATTGACCTGATGAAAGAAGATCCGCGACACCTGCGAAAAAATGTTCAATCCTATCTGGACCAGAAGGATGATCCCCGTCTTTCCGAAATTGTTCTCCATTTGGAAAAATTGGTTCAGGATTACCAGGAGAAAGTTTGAGCCATGGTTGAACGGGCTGTTATCTATCAATTGAATCGTAAATATGTCAATAATGAACAGGATATTCCTGATGAAGCCCGTCAGGTAATTTATTATTCGTTGGCAATCGGTCATCATGTCGGAGTATTGGACTGTCTTCAACGATTGATGGAAATTCAGCTTGATGAATATCGAAATTGGATCGATCTTTTTCCTGAAGGGAGTGGACGCCATAAATTGGAAGGGTTGCTTAAATGGGGTGAAATAGAGGTTAATCGAAGTCATACCAGGGAACTTCTACCTCTCTTGAATGGATCCCTGGACCTGTCCAATTCCTCCCAGAAAAAATGGACAAACCTCTTAATCCAACAACTTAATTTAATGGAGAAAGAACCAGCTATATATTTAATGCTTAGAAAGTGTTTATGAAGAAAAAATTAGTATTGACAGTTGGAAATCAGATGATGGGTGATGATGCTGCAGGTCCGCTGCTGGCACAGACCATGCATCAGGCACCTCTGGAAAGTTGGGAAGTACTGGATGGTGGTGCAGCTCCTGAAAATTGCCTGTTCATGATCCGTGAAATGGCACCTGACCAGGTATTGCTGGTTGATGCAGCCGATATGGATCTGCAGCCTGGAGATATCCGCTTAATCGACGCCAATAGTCTCGAAGATCCTTTCCTGATGACCACGCACACCTTGCCTTTGTCCTACCTCGTGCAATCATTATCCGAATTTGTGACCAGGGTTGACTTGCTGGGCATTCAACCACATGTTGTCGCATTTGGATACCCTTTTTCTGTAAATGTGAAACAGGCAGTCGCACAGGTTTATGAAGCTTTAAAATCCGATGACTTTGACTGGCAGTATCTTAAAGAAATGGAATCTTGTTGATCGTATTGATTGGTAATAGGAAAAAACCTATGAAAAAGATTGGATCTCTTGAAGAACTTAAAAAATATCAGCATACAGTGATCAAAGAGAAAAAACGTCAAACCAACCTCGGTGTCATTAAGATTAGTGTTGGTCTGGGAAGTTGCGGGATAGCTTCCGGGGCTCTTGAAACCTTGAAGACGATCAGGCAGCAACTTGAAGTACTTGAACCAGGCAAGTTTTCCATCAATAAGACCGGTTGCATCGGCCTTTGTAAACATGAACCGATAGTCAATGTGACCGTAGGCAGATCACCTATGGTTACTTATGGACAGGTGAACCCTGAAGTAGCCCGGCGTATTGTGCAGGAGCATATTCTGGGTGGCAAGGTTGTTGAGGAGCATGTCATTGAATCCATTCCGCTCCCTACGATATGAGATACGGAATATCCATCTGAGGTGAGATTATGGAACAGGAAGAAAACAAATTGGATCTTGAAAGCCTGGTGATTAAAGCGATCGAAAAACATGGCGCAACCCACGAGGCTGTCATCCCGATTCTGAGTGATCTCAACCAGGCGCTTGGATATATTCCAATCGCATCTCTTCCGGAAATTCGCAGGCGCATTCAAATTCCGGAAAAGAGCGTGATCCTGGCTGATAGCCACCTCTATTCTGCTGCCAGTTTTTACCAGTTGTTTTCCCTAAAACAGCTTGGAAGGCATATTGTCCGTTTTTGCGAAAGTGCTCCATGCCATGTGGTGGGTGGCAGGGAGGTTATCCAAACCATTCAGGATGAATTGGGGATCAAACCTGGAGAGACTACTGATGATATGGAATGGACACTGCTTATGACAAGCTGCCTTGGAGTCTGTGCAGTCGGTCCCGTGTTTATGGTTGATGACGATATTTATGGGAATGTTACCCCGGAACAGGTACATGGGATCCTTGCACATTATCGTGATCCAGTACCCATGGGAGTCGAACCCGGCGATCGAGGTGAGAAATGAAGGTAATCCGTTCAATGGTATTGGTCTCAGTCGATCAGGCCAGTCTGGAACATGGTGCCGAAAAAGTATTTCATGCATTCCTGGATGAGATCGAAGCGTTTGGTTTATCGGACCAGATCGCGGTAAGCACCATCCGCGATGTTGGTTTCCATGAAGACATCCCCCTTGTTATTGTCTATCCGGATGCTGCAGTTTATGGTCCAGTGACCCCTGATGATGTCCATTCGATCGTAGAAGAACATTTATATAAAGGCAATATCGTTCCACATTTGCTGGCGTTGATGCACGAGATGGTTCCTGAGATCGCCTGGATGCGCGGTCGTAGAGGAGCATTACCTGTTCAGAACCGCATTGTTTTGGAACGGGCAGGAATTATTGATCCTGAAAGTTTTGATGATTATGTCGAATATGATGGATTTCAAGCGCTAGGCAAAGCATTAACCCTGATGAAACCAACCGAGGTCATAACTGAAGTTGATATATCCGGCTTGCAGGGGCGCGGTGGTGCAGGCTTTCCAACAGGTCGTAAATGGAGCTTTGTAGCAAGTACACCCGCAGATCAAAAATACGTTATCTGCAATGCCGATGAAAGCGAACCTGGAACCTTCAAAGACCGCCTGATATTGGAAGGTGACCCTTTTAGTATTATCGAAGCGATGACCATTGCTGGATACGCCATTGGAGCACATGAAGGTTACATCTACATTCGCGGAGAGTATCCGCATGCATTCCAATTAATTCAACATGCCATATCTCAAGCGGAATCGCATGGCATGTTGGGGGATAATATTTTTGGTACGGATTTTAATTTTCACATTCATCCCCACGCCGGGGCAGGTGCATACATCTGTGGCGAGGAGACCGCCCTTATCGAGTCGTTGGAAGGAAAACGCGGTATGCCTCGTCCCAGACCACCGTATCCAACCACCTATGGTTTGTTTGGAAAACCCACCCTTGTAAATAACGTTGAGACTTTGGCAAACATACCGCCAATCCTCCGTAATGGAGGCAAATGGTATCGTGAGGTCGGCTCACCCAAGAGTACCGGAACAAAGGTTTATATGATTTTAGGTAATGTCAACTTTACAGGTGTGGTTGAAGTTCCTATGGGTGTAACCATCCGCGAGGTGATCGATATCTATGGCAAGGGTATGAAAGATTGCAGGAAACTCAAGCTTATCCAAACTGGTGGCTCCAGCGGATCGATTGCCCCAGCCAGTTTGCAGGATACTCCCATGGATTTTGATTCATTCAGGAATGTAGGTGTATCGCTCGGCTCTGGTGCTTTGCTGGTTTGCGATGAAAATACCTGTGTGGTTGACCTGGCAAAAGTCATCTTGCGCTTTTTCCGTAACGAATGTTGTGGTAAATGTACTCCCTGTCGTATCGGAACCCTTCGTCTTTACGAGCTTGTCGATAAGATTTCAAATGGTGAAGGTTCATTAAGCGATCTGGAGTTGATACAGAAGATCTCTGAAGCCATGTCGGAAGTTTCCAATTGTGGTCTTGGACAAACTGCCTCTACAGCCTTGCATGATCTTTTAAAATACTTCCGCCCGGAGATCGAAGCACATATCATCGATCATGTCTGTCCGTGTGGGATCTGCCCGTTAACCGGGCAGGCTATTGAATTCGATTCGGATCAAAAAATCGTTCAAACAGTATAAGGAGAGAAACCATGATCAGTTTGACGATCAATGGTCAGTTCCTGGAAGTTCCCGAAAACACTACAGTTCTTCAAGCTGCTGAACAGGCTGGCATTGTCATCCCAACCCTTTGTCATCATAAAGACCTGACTCCGTATGGTGGCTGTCGTTTATGTTCTGTGGATATCCAGGGGTTACGGTTGCCTGCCACTGCCTGTACCATGCTGGTATCTCCGGGAATGATTGTTCGTACCGAAAGTCCCGCCTTGACTCGTTATCGGCGGACGATCTTGGAATTATTGCTCGTCAGGTTTTACGATGCAGGTTATACCCACTCGAGCTCAAATTCACAGCCCGTGCTCGATAGCCAGTTTGCTTATTGGGTGGATTATCACGGAATTGACATGAAGAGTGTCATGGCTAAAGAACCATTCCGGTTGATTGATAGTGATCTCAATCCGTACATTTGGGTAGACAAGAATAAATGCATCATGTGCACTCGCTGCGTGCGGGCTTGCGCTGAAGTGCAGGGGCGTTTTGTCTGGATCCAGGCATATCGAGGCTACGACCTGCAAATAGTTGCAGGCTTGGATACAAGCATGCTCCAGGCACGCTGCGAATCTTGTGGCGCCTGTGTAGCTCATTGTCCGACAGGTGCTCTTGATAATAAATTATCTGTTACATTTGGGAAACCCAGCAAACTTGTAACTACGACATGTCCTTATTGTGGAGTAGGTTGCCAGCTTGATCTCCACATCAAAGACGATATTCCAGGAGGACGTGTGCTGCGGGTAACTTCAAACACGAGAGCGCCTGTTAATGGTGACCATCTTTGTGTCAAGGGGAGATATGGCTATGACTTCATCCAATCTCCAGCTCGGATCAGTCGCCCACGGGTCCGGTCATATCTTCTGGAAGAACAGCCTCGCCCAAAAAATCGCGGACCTTGGGTCGATGTGGATTGGAATACCGCCCTTGATATCGTTGCCAATCGTTTACGGTCAACCCGCGATCAGTTTGGTCCCGGAAGTGTTGGCTTGCTGGCTTCAGGAAAATGTCTGAATGAGGAAAATTACCTCATGAATAAACTGGCTCGGAATGGGTTGGGTACCAATAACATTGATTGTAGCGGTTATATTGACCATGCCAGTATTGTGGATGGCTTGGAGACCTCACTGGGATTGCATGCTCAAACGAATACCCTGGACGATGTAACCAGTGAGGCAAATTCGATTTTAGTTATCGGTTCCAACACCACGGAGCAACATCCGGTTTTTGGAGTTAAGCTGCGACAGGCTGTTCTCAGGCGGGGCTGTAAGCTTGTAGTAGCTCATTCTGATTTCATAAACATGTCAGAATATGCCACCTTGCGCCTGGTCCAGAAACCTGGCACCGATGCTGCATTGGTCAATGGACTGATGCATATCATTCTCAAAAACCACTGGGAGGATCAAACATTTATATATAATTACACAACCGGTTTTGAACAATTCAAACTCGCTTTGGATACCTATACACTAGGATATGTATCCAGGCAAACCGGTGTTGATAAGGATTCATTGCAAAGAGCTGCTGAAATCCTTTCGAGTACCCGCCCGATGGCAATAGTCTGGGGGATGGAGCTGGCTCGTAATCCACATGGGCGAAAGAATATCCTCAGTCTGGTAAATCTTCAATTAATGTTGGGAAATTTTGGCATTCCTGGGGGAGGCTTGATCCCGTTGCGTACCCATAATAATTCCCAGGGAGCCTGTGATATGGGTGGGTTGCCTGGCTATTTACCTGGTTACCAACCTGTGGAAAGCAATGCGATCCGTAAAAAATTCGAAGCCGCCTGGGGAAAGGGATTGCCTGTCGACCCTGGGTTGACTGCTATGCAGATGATAGCTTCTGCTGAGGAAGGTAATTTGAAGGCGTTGTATATAATCGCTGAAGACCTCATTACAGGAGCTGATAACGACCTGCAAGTCAGGCATGGGCTTCAAAATTGTGAATTTGTCGTTCTGCAAACAGTGTTTGAATCTGAGACTTCTCATAACGCTGATGTAATTCTTCCAGGAGTTACCTTTGCGGAAAAGACTGGCACATTTACCAATACGGAGAGACGCATACAAATGGTCCGTCAGGCGATCGATCCACAAGGCGAGTCCCGTCCGGATTGGAAGATCATTCTGGATTTAATCCAGCGCATTGACCCAGCTGCAAAAAATGGTGATCATGGAGCCTCGGAATATTCAGATACATCACAGATCATGTCTGAAATTGCAGCGCTTACTCCAATTTATGCCGGCGTTTCCCACGAACGCCTTAATAAAGGCGATGAACTGTTCTGGCCTGTAAAAAATGTCAATCACATGGGAACACCCATCTTATCCGCACAAAATTTCACTGGCGGTCGTGGAAAGTTCATGATCTGATGCAGCCGTCCTCTGTGTGCCCCTTGCGCAGCATTCCGTGCGAAGCCTCCCGTGCGAAGCCCACCCGAAGGGTGCAAAGGGGACACGGAGATTCGAATATCATCCCTTATTGGGGGCTCCGGTTTTAAAGCAAAAGAACCGTTGTTAAACGATTTCCCCCTTGCGCAGCATTCCGTGCGAAACCTCCCGTGCGAAGCCCACCCTAAGGGTGCGAAGGGTGCGAAGGGGACACGGAGATTCGAATAACATCCCCTATTGGGGGCTCCGGTTTTAAAGCAAAAGAACCGCTGTTACACGGTTCCTTCCTCTGTGTGTCCCTTGCGCAGCATCCGTGCGAAGCCCACCCGAAGGGTGCAAAGGGGACACGGAGATTCGAATAACATCCCCTATTGGGGGCTCCGGTTTTAAAGCAAAAGAACTACCTTGCTGGTAGTTCCTTCCTCATCTCCATGCCCCCACGGAGATTCGAACTCCGGTTTTAGCCTTGAAAGGGCTGCGTCCTGGTCCTCTAGACGATGGGGGCTTTCTTAAGCGGACGGATTTTACCATCCACTGACCTTCAGGTCAAGGCAGTTGCCTTAATTTCCTCTCAATACCTTTCCTGAATCCCCTCTTCCAGCCCCTGACTTAATCGGTGGCCGGACGTGGGCTGTGCGGTTTCTGAGCTCTCGGAGGCAGCTGTTTCCGGCTGACCTTCTTCCCGGACTCCGGGTTCAGCAGTGCTGTCAGCCACAAACGTGCCTTCTGGTCATATTCCCGCCTTCCGCACACATCGCAGATCCAGGCGGGAAAATTGGGTACAGTGATCAACTCATCACCCAGCCAGGTGAAATAGGTGATCATTTGCAGGTGCATTACACCAGCTGAACATTCATTGCATTGTAAGCGTACGAGTGGTTCAGATTCAGGCATCAACACGCCTCCTGGTTCAGGGAATCCCTGCTGTAATTATATTATGATTTAACACATCCCATTCATCAATTGGCCAGTAGATCAGCAGTGAGCGGCCGATCACGTTCTCCATCGGCACCAGCCCCCAGGCATGCGAATCCGAGGAATCGTTGCGGTTATCCCCCAGGACAAAAAGGGTGTTTTCCGCCACCTGCCACGTTCCCGAGTACAGGGGTGCCGCGGCGATATACGGTTCCTGGAATTGCACATCGTTGATAAAAACATTGCCATCGCGTATGACGATCCTGTCTCCCGGCAGACCGATCACCCGCTTGATCAGGTCTTCGGGTGTCACCGGCGATCGAAAGACGATGATCTCGCCCCGTTTGGGTTCTGTGAATTTGTACGCCAGTTTGTTGACCAGGATGAATTCGCCATCCTCCAGCGTGGGTCGCATCGAAAAACCATCCACCCGCACCCGGGCGGATGCCAGGTTGATTACCACGAATAGGATCAATGCCAGCAGGATCGTTTCAATGATATCAATCACAAACCGTTTGATCTCCATGCTGGCGGGTTTTTCTTCCGGTTCCTGTTCGTTCAGGGGTAAAAGTTCAGTCAAGCATTCCTCCAATAAAAGTTCGGTAGGAGATTATAAGACCGCTTGCTGTCAACGGCAAGGGCACTTAAACTTTTCCCCAGGCAAAAGCTGTCGGGATCTGGATCTTGCGGGTTCCTTTTCTTCTCGCTTCCATGTCCATCTGGTGGAAGATTTCCATTTGTTCCCGGGTAATGTACCCCCGTATATCCGATTCCAGCACCTGCCATTCCAGGTC
>DATEUN010000050.1:0-41123 GCA_035283125.1 Anaerolineales bacterium | reverse complement strand
CCGGATTTTCCGTCTTCATTTTTGACATGGAGCCACTCGTTCTTTACCCCGATCTTGGTATGGGCAGTCTCCCAGGGTTCCAACACAGTTAATTCAGTTTCAGCCTTCAAAACCATGATCACGCTTCCGTTAACTGGTGTCGTCCGCAACCGCAATCCCATCTTCCCTACATTTTTGGAGACGATGACCGTGTATTCTGGCTCCTTGGGTTGAATGGCAGGCTCAACTATCACGGTCAGTTCTTGTTCCGCTGTTGGCTCTACCCTGTATACAGGTGTCGGCTGGGTTTCCGCCAGGGGATCCACAGCCAAACCAGTCGCCAATTCTCCACCGGTTTCTTTATTGGTACTTTGCTGGATGACAGGAAGCACCAGCAGCCAGGCAGCACAGTAGCCGCTTTCCCCCTTTTCTGTCCGGACATTAATCCACTGGTTGATGACACCAACTTTACCCCGCGCGGCTGACGCATCTTCAATGATCTCCAGTTTTTGTCTGGCATCCAGTATAGTAACGGTTTCAGCCTGCAAATTGGGCTGGGCGCGCAGTCGTAATCCCCGGCCGGCTACATCAGATGATACATAGATCGTTTTGGAAGTTTTCACTGGAGTGGGAGGTTCTGGTGTTGAAGGTTCAGGCTGAATTTCTGGAGCTGGTCCAACTGCTGGTACAGGTGGATTCATTTCCTCAGGCATATCAAGTTTCAGCAAAGAGTCTGCTGGTGAAGTTTCATTCAGAACTGGAACAGGTACTTCTTCTGGTGCAGGCATGCGGCACTCTTCCAGGTACCAGGCTGCCACGTACCCCTCAAAACCCTGCGGATCCCGTACTTTGATCCACTGGTCAGTTACACCTACCTTCGAACTGGCTCTGGCTTCGTCCTCCAGGACAAGCAGCGGTGTTCTGGCGATCTCAACAGTCACGATACTTGCTGATGCATCTGGCTGAACCCGCATGCGCAAACCTTTGGTTGTGGAAGGCAGCACCTGCACGAACATGCCGGGTAAAGCTGGAATAACCGGTTCGCCATCGCCGGTCTCCCAGCATTCATAAAAAGCAACCGATGTGATCAGCTGGTCAACCGCTCTACCGGACCCATACCGATCAACCAGCAATCTAACTGATTCCTCTGCAGACGGTGCCAGAGGATCAAGCATGATGTAATCATCATCTTTTTTCCCGGTCAGTAGAACCCAGTGGGATTGCTCACCGGCAGCCATGGAGCTGTCGATCTCGACCAGCACTGCCTGTCCGTATTCGAGCAGAGAATCGATCCTCTCTACCGGAACAGGTTTTACATCGCTGCAAACATACACTTCCTTGATCCCGATCTTGGGATATAAACGGGTCAATCCTGACCAGACCATTAACGAGTTTACATAACCATTTCCTGGTCCAAGGTCGATTAATTTCTTGTTTAGTTTATCAGGGGTTTCAGGGTATCCGTACCCGCTGGCCATCATTGCCAGGCAGGTTAAAGCGCAGCCTTCCTGCCCGATGGTTTCTGAGGCATGGAAACCTAATTTCAGGTTATTCCAGCGCGAGTCATTTTGTGAAAGGATGTTGGAGGTAAACGTCATACTTCCTCAATTATGTCGATCTATCTTTTGCGGTTTGTGTTTCCCGATTTTCCTTCACAATGTCATAATAATACCTTATTTTACCTCTTTTCGACCCTGAAATGTCTTATTTACTGAATACTCTTTATTTTTTATTAGCCACGTAGATATCAGCTTCCAGCATCACATTATCTTTAAAAAAATGATGGGTAAAATATACATTTCCATCAGCATCAATGGAAGGCTCTCCTGCCAGGGATGAGATCATCAATTCCGGTGTTGACCAAATCCCATCGATAAGCTTGGATCGCCAGATCCCGAAATTTCTTAAAAACCACAATTCATCACCTGCCGGGTTCAAAGCCGGCCAACCCTCGTTATCCTGGGTGTTAACTTCCATGATATTTCCTGGCTCATTCCATCTGCCATCCAGCCAATGAGAAACCCAGATATCCATATTTCCCATACCGCCAGGTCTGGTCGAAGCAAAATAAAGGTCCTTTCCATCGCTGGAGATATGCAACTCCCCCACCTCGTAAGACGGGTCAAATTCAACCAGCTGCCATTTTTGCCAGCTGCCATTCAGAAATTCAGCCTTGAACCAGTTCATGCCCTCGTATCCTTCCCGCGCACTGCAAAACCAGATGGTGTCACCCATGACAAACTCGCAGCCATCGCCAGCCAGTTTTCCACTATCCTGTAAAATAACACGCGCTGGTTTCCCCCAGGCTCCACCCACCAAATTGGAAACATAGATACCTGTAACTCCATCCAGTATTTGAGCCTGTGCTGGTTTGGATACATCGGGTGTGAACCAGAAATAGAGTGTTTTCCCATCAGGGAGGATGAACGGGGAATCTTCTCCGCCGGCTGAATTGACCAGCCCGGGAACCGGGACAGGTTGTGAATATTCACTGGAAATGGTGACTGGAGGGGCGATATCAGTTTCCGGGAGGACCTTGACTGCATCCGTTGGGATTTTCAGGTTTCGATCCAGTATCACCGGGTTTTCAGGCGTTTGTGCCAGTTGGGAGCAGCCAGTCAGTCCGGATAGAACAACTGCGAATATTATCAGGCCAATTAATCGACTGCGATTCTTCATTTTTTCTTCCCTTCACTCTCTTAAATAATCATAACTTAATTCATACAAAGCTTCCAGAAGGTTTTTTATTGGTGGATCCTTAAATTATCAAGAACAAGGGTTGCCGGTTTGGTTCATTAAAAACCGGGTAATGAAATAATTGGAAATCCCAATTATTTGATCACTCTCAGGGTTCTTGAATCGCCAGCTTTGATGGGGAACGCCGGCCAATTGATATCCACCCATGGTTCCATATAACCATGTTTTTCAACCGTATAAAATCGAGCCCACGATGGCTGCCCGCAGCCGCGTTCATCCCGGATGATGGCTTGCGTGGTCGTCCATGGGTGGTAATCCGTCGCCTGGAAAGTCAGTTTTCCATCCAGGCAGACCCACGCTTCGATCAGGTATCCCCGGTCATCATCCTCGGTCATCCAGATCGCCTCCCACTCAACGGTCACCAGGTCACCATCCCTGATGACGATCACGTACCTGGCAGGTTCATACAACCTGGTGTAAACGAACGGTAATGGACGAATAAAATAATCCACGCTAAAAATATTACCGCGCACTTCCAGCAGGTCAGCCCTCACCCAGCACTCCTTATGAAAGCTGTCGGGTTTGACATCCAGCCATGTTCCGTCCCAATTGCGGTGTACGATCCTGACATAATCTCCCGGGTAAAGCCCCCACTCGTAAAGGTAAGCTGCTCCCGGACCGTACCGGCAGGCGGATTGCTGCAGTACGATCCCATCCGGGATGCTCACCGTCGGTGTCAGGCTGGGTCCCGGATCCAGTGTCTGACTGGGGGTGGGAGTCTGTGTCGCAGTTGCAGTGGGACTTGCAGTCAGTGTGGCAGTTTCTGTTGGGCTGGTAGTTGGCGAAAGTGTTTCGCTGGATTTCATTGTCTCTTGAATGGTGCTATTTAACTCACGTGAAGGCGTGATCGTATTTCCTGCAGCTGGTTGGCAGGCGGTAACGATGAACAGCAAAATGAATACAGAATAATACTTTTTCATTTTCTTCCAGGAAAGATCTTAAGCAGGTGCTGAAGAGTGTTAATTCTACTTCACCATGTATTTAAATGAATTTTCCAATCTAAATGTCGATCTGTTGGAAAAGAATCATAACTTAATTTCTGCTTTTCTTATGGAAAGTCTGTTTGCAAAATTATTAAGTTATCATGTGACCTTTCCATAAAAAGAGTACCTGGCTGACCAAGTGGTTCGCCAGGTACTGAATTCGAATGGAAAAATGAATCGCCTATTCCAGGTCGCCTGTCATCAGTGCTTTTTTAACCTCTCCGATCGCCTTGGTGATCTGGATCTCACGCGGGCAGGCAACAGTGCAGTTGAACACCGTGTGACAGCGCGAGACGCCCATGACATCATTGAGGATCTTTAAACGCTCGCCAGCTCCCTGGTCGCGGCTGTCAAAAATAAATCGATGTGCATTCACGATCGCTGCTGGTCCCAGGTATTCCTCACTTGCCCAGAATGATGGGCAGGACGTTGTACAGGCGGCGCACAGAATGCACTTGGTTGTGTCATCGAATCGTTCCCTATCCTCCCGGGATTGAAACCTTTCCTTTTCGGGTGGAGGGTCATCATTGATGAAGTAAGGTTTTACTTTTTTGAAATTATCAAAGAATGGCTTCATATCCACGATCAGATCCTTGATGACCGGCAAACCCAGAATGGGTTCGACCGTAATTTTTTCACCAAAGTCTTTGACCAGGGATTTACAGGCTAATTTATTTACGCCATTGATCCGCATGGCATCTGACCCGCAAACGCCATGTGCACATGAACGACGGAAGGAAAGCGTGCCATCATTATGTCCCTTCACCAGTTCCAGAAGATCCAATATCCGCTCTGTTGGTTCGGCATCCAGTTTGAAAGTGTCATAGTGGGGTTTTTTATCCTTCTCAGGATTGTAACGAAAGACTTTTAGGATTACCTGCATGTCTTCCTCCTAATAAACCCGGGTTTTGGGTTGGAATCTGGTTATGGTCACAGGCTGGTACTTCAAAGTGATCTTTCCTTTCTCATCCATGCTGGCAAAAGTATGTTTCAGCCATTTCTTGTCATCCCGATCCGGGTAATCCTCCCGGGAATGCCCACCCCGGCTTTCGGTCCTCGCCAGGGCTGAGACTGTAGTGACTTCCGCCAGGTCCAACAGGTTGCTGATCTCCCAGGTATTGAAAAGGTCCATGTTAAATATTTTGCCGGTATCCTGGATCTTCACGTGTTTCATTCTTTCCTTCAACTCGCGTACTTTATCCAGGGCAGCTTGCATTCCCTTTTGAGTTCGGAATATGCCCATGTCATCAAACATGACCTTTTTCATTTCGTTCGAAATATCAAAAGCGTTCTCGGTTCCATCGCCATGTTTGAATGCATCCAATTGCTGCCGGGTGAATGCTGTTGGATCGTCCGGCAGGGGTTGAAAATCAACACCTTTAACATATTCTGCCGCCTTCAGTCCGGCATGTTTCCCAAAGACGATTATATCTAGGAGGGAATTTGTTCCCAACCGGTTGGCTCCATGAACAGAAACACACGCACATTCACCTGCAGCGTACAGTCCCGGGATGATCTTTCCCTTCTCGTTTGCCTTTACCTCGCCAAATTTGTTGGTCGGGATACCTCCCATGGCGTAATGTGCTGTTGGTTGGATTGGCATTGGTTGTGTGATTGGATCCACGCCAAGGTACACCCTGCAAAAATCAACGATATCCGGCAATTTTGACAGGATCTCCTCACCGGTCACTACGTATGGTTTCCCATCCGGGCGTTTACGCCCATCGATTGCCGCGTAATGGTTGACAGTTTCAGGACGGACATCAAGGTACATATAATTTTTGCCATTGATTCCGTTCCCATCGCGTACTTCGAGGTAGATAGCCCGGCTGATGATATCCCGGGAAGCCAGGTCTTTGACTGTGGGTGCGTACCGTTCCATGAAACGCTCACCCTTGCCATTGATCAACACACCGCCTTCGCCGCGCACACCTTCCGTGATCAGGATACCCAACTTGTAGATACCTGTCGGATGGAATTGGAAGAATTCCATATCTTCTGCAGGTACGCCTCTCCGCAGTGCAATGGCTACACCATCTCCGGTGTAGGCATAGGCATTGGAGGTGATCTCCCAGATCCGTCCATGTCCACCGGTTGCCATTATTATGGCTTTGGCATGGAAAACATGTATCTCACCGGTGGCGATCTCTATGGCAACGATCCCGGTCGCTTTGCCGTTGTTCAATAGAAGATCAATGACTTCAAATTCATCAAAGAATGTGACATCATTCTTGATGCATTGCTGGTAAAGCGTCTGCAGGATCATGTGTCCGGTACGATCGGCGGCATGGCATGCCCTGCGGACAGGTTTTCCGGTGATATTGTTGGTATGTCCGCCGAATGGGCGCTGCGAGATCTTCCCATCGGGGGTCCTGTCAAATGGCAGACCCATGTGTTCCAGTTCATAGACCGCATCAACAGCTTCTTCGCACATGAACTCGATGGCATCCTGGTCGCCCAGGTAGTCACTGCCTTTCACGGTATCGTAGGTATGCCATTCGGGATGATCTTCTTCAGAACTACCCAGGGCTGCACCTACGCCTCCCTGGGCTGCGCCAGTATGGGACCGGGTTGGGTAAAGTTTGCTGATGACGGCTGTATTGGCAGTTCTGGATGCATATAAACCTGCCATCAAACCGGCTCCACCCGCTCCGACCACAATGATTTCAAATTGATGTGTTTTCATTGCTTTGCTCCTATGATGTCCATAACACGTAGACACCGATCGCAGCCATTGCCAGCAGGATCAGGATGACCAGGTAGCGGAAGAATTTCCGCCATCCCGGATGGGTTAAATAATCTTCCAGAACACTCAAAAAACCATGTAATCCATGGGTGGCTGCCAATAAAATGAATCCGCTGCCGGTCCACTTCCAGAAGTCGCTGCTCCAGGGTACGATGTCGGGCACATTGGTGTTAAGTACATGATTTGGATTGGACATGAACATCCAGCGGATCAGGTCAGCCAGGTTCATCTGGGTGCGCGCACCCATCAGCAGGGCACCGACCAGTGCAACCAGGGCAAAAAGGTACATCCCCAGTGCAGAAAACCGGGTAAAGATCCACATGGTCGTTTCAAAATCAAAACCCCGCTTGGTAAGGGAAACTTTTCTGGCACTCATCATTACCCTCCTAGCCTGCCAATGCAGTTCGTATGATGACGAACACTGTCATCGCAAAGAGCGGCAGGAAAACAAACCATTCCAACCAGATGGCTTCGCGTTGATACTCGATCAATTTTGGCCAAAGATCCAGGATGACGATCCGCAGCCCGTTGATGGCATGGAATAATCCACAGGAGATGATATAGATCTGGAAGATCCAATTTTCATAGATTGCATTTATAACCGTTCCTGCATCACTTCCAAATTGCTGGCTTAAAAATGACCCGAGAACATGCAAACCAACGAAGAGCACAATACTTAATCCGCTGATGCGATGCAGGATGAACGTCAGCATCGGCCCTTTTCCCTGGTAGCGAAGCGCGTCTTTCAGGCTGACATTTCTTGAAAGAGCCATCTACTCCTCCTGTATTCACTTTTTATGGAACTTCAAATAGTTGGATAATTTTAGCGTAATTATCCATTTTCGAATTGAATGGGAATAGTGACAATACTCATGGATTATTGGTTCCAGACATCCTTCTGACTATTACCCATTCATCTTTATAATTTTAACAGTTATTATTTTATCACCCTCTTATTGGAAATTTTTTTCAGGGGGTGTCATGGTTCGCCAACCAGGTTGATGTGCCCAGGGTATCGATCTTCCTTAATCCACATCCACCATAAATACGTTAAAATCGTATCATCAGATATTATCATCTTCCATCAGGAGGTTTGAATGGCAGGTTCCCACAATATCAATCGAAGGGATTTCGTCAAGTTGACGACTGCAGCAGTCGGAACAATTATTGGAGTTTCCATCGGGATCCCTGCGGTTGGTTACCTTATCAGCCCCGCTCTGGTCACCAGCAACAGCAAGGATCTCTGGCTTCCAGTCGGTGTCCTGGCTGACATCCCATTGGGTAAACCCTTTCCTTTTTCCTTTACCATTACCCAGGTCAATGGCTGGGAGCGAACCGCAAACAGTTATGGTGGATTTGTCATCCGAAAATCAGACGCTGATGATGACCTCACCATCCTCTCCAGCCGCTGTACCCACCTGGGATGCCAGGTGAACTGGAAGGAGGAATCCAATGCCTTTGTCTGTCCATGTCATGATGCTTCTTTCGACAGGGAAGGCAATGTGATTTCAGGTCCGCCTCCCAGGCCATTGGATATTTACACCGATTTCAAAGTGGATGATGAAGGCAAACTATTGATCCACATCCAGGAGAGTTGACCATGTGGAAGAAGATCTATGAATGGCTCGATGAACGTTTGGGTTTGAAATCCATCTATGATTCCACCCTGGACCGGCCGGAACCGCGCGGTAACTGGTGGAACACGCTTGGTTCTGCCAGTTTGTTCCTTTTCATTTTACAGGGCGTTACAGGTATCTTTCTGAGTGTTTACTACACTCCTTCACCGGATCATGCCTACGACAGCATCCAATACATCATGACCGGCGTTTCTTTTGGCTGGTTGATACGCGGCATTCACCACTGGGGTGCATCCCTTATGGTGCTGGTGGTTTTCATCCATATGCTGCGCGTTTTTATCACCGCTTCTTACAAGTACCCAAGAGAACTCACCTGGCTGGTTGGTGTCGGTCTCCTGCTCGTAACCGTCTTCATGGGATTTACAGGGTATTTGCTTCCATGGAATCAAAAAGCATTCTGGGCTACTACGGTCGGCACGCAGATTGCAGGCAGTGTGCCATTGGCTGGAGATTTCATTCTTAAAGTACTTCGGGGTGGCTCCTCGCTCAGTGCCCTCACACTGCAGCGTTTCTTTGCTGCCCACATCTGGATCCTGCCCGCCATACTGGTCGCTTTGATCGGAGTTCACCTCTACCTGATCATCAAGCATGGTGAATCCCAGTTCCCGGATAAAGAAGACTAGGAGGGATGCAATGAAAGAAGATCAAAAGAAAATCATCAAGAAACGCTATGAAAAATCCCTCATGGATGGGGAACGGTTCTGGCCTGATAGCATTTATAAAGACGTTCTCATGGCGCTTGCCATCCTGGTCGTCCTCATCCTTCTGGCTACCTTCATCGGTGTTCCGGTTGAACCAAAAGCGGATCCCAGTGACACAAGTTACATCCCCAGGCCGGAATGGTACTTCCTGTTCTTATTCAAATTCCTTGCAATTTACGGACAGATCCCTCTGATCGGAAAGATCGAATGGTTGGCTGCAGTTCTGATACCGGGAATTTTCATTGCCCTTCTCGTGTTCCTGCCGTTTATCGATCGGTCTCCACATCGTTATTATGGAAAACGTATCTTTGCGATCGGTTTCATGGCAATCTTTGTCACCAGCATGGTCTGCCTGACCTACCTTTCAGATGTTCCAACCACGCTGGGAGAAGGATTCTTCCTTCCGGGTCTGCTCCAGACGATCGCGGGTCTTATCATACCCGTGGTCGCCTATGTTTTACTGGGATTGATGAATTTCGTTTTCAAGAAGACTTCATCGAAAACGATGATCGTGACCACCGTTCTTTCCATTTTCCTCGCTGCAGGGTTCACCATTGCCACCCTCGTCATCGCTCCTCCTGTTAAAGCAGAGGAAACTGTGGTTGCCACCGACCTTGTTGAACAGATCAACCTCGGACAGGACCTCTATTCAGTTAATTGTGTCGAATGCCATGGTGACGATGGCAAGGTGACAGTTATCGAAGGCGTGGAAGGATTGGAAGGCACACAGGTGATGGCGATCAACAACAACGATGTCCTCTACACTTTGAATGACGCCTCCATGGCAGAAGTGATCGCCTTTGGCCGTCCGGACGCAGGAATGAATCCTTTTGGAAAAGCCTATAATACGGAAGGATTATCAAAAAGCGAGATCGATTACATCGTAACCTTCATGCGTTACAGTTGGGACGACCGCTTTGATCTGCCGCCAATGAAGCCGCTATATCCTGCCCTGGCAGATGGTGAAGTGCCTTCCTATGACGTCCATATCGCTCCCATCGTGAAACGCTATTGTGTCTCCTGTCACCGGGAAGGAAAGGACAACAACAACTTCCTAATGACAACCTATGATGAGATCCTGAATAGCGGGGATAATGTTCCCCTGCTCATTGCCGGTGATGAAGCCAGCATATTCCTGAAAGTCATCCAGGAACAGGAAATCCTGGATGACAATGGAGAAGTCATTATCGGTGTTATGCCTCCCAAGAAGGTATTAAGTGCTGATGTTGTGGATGTCTTCCTGCGTTGGATTTTGAACGGTATGCCGCAAACAGCCCTTGAGGCTGCTGACCTATCGGTATTTCCCACCCCAATCCCAACTCCCTGATTAAGCTTGTAATTAAAAAAAAGACCTCCCTGGTAAAAATCAGGGAGGTCTTTTGGTTTATTAAATTATTACACTTCAAGATTCCAATGAGTATAACTTGGATGATTGCCACGCACCACCTCGGTAAATAACTTTCGCAAAGCGGTGGCAACTGGTCCCATTTCACCAGTTCCAACCGGGCGGTGATCGATCTGCGTCACGGCAGTCACCTGCACGGCTGTACCGGTCATGATGATCTCGTCACAGATGTAGACCTCGGTCCGGTCGACCTGCCTCTCAATAACCGGCATCTTCAATTCCTTTTCAGCCAGTTCCATGACAGTTTTGCGTGTGATCCCTTCTAAGATATTTTCAGTTGCAGACGGTGTGATCAGTTGACCGTTTCGAACCATGAAGAAGTTCATGGCGCTGCCTTCGGAAATATGCCCATCCTGGTTGAGGACCAGGGCATCGTCAAAACCCGCAAGCACTGCATCCGTTTTGATCAGGGAGGAATTGGCATATGCCCCGGTCACTTTTCCGCGTGCCG
The DNA here is from genome assembly GCA_035283125.1 of Anaerolineales bacterium. Lineage (GTDB taxonomy): Bacteria > Chloroflexota > Anaerolineae > Anaerolineales > Villigracilaceae > UBA12087. Next base: position 30,464 of record DATEUN010000050.1, on the reverse strand, counting down.
GGATCATGTTATCGTCCACCCTTCGCCAGGAAGAGACAGTAAAATGGGCACTCGCGTCATTCTTGATGTACAGGCCGAAGGGGATGGCAAATATGGTCAGATCATCCTTCAATCCATGCAGTTTGACTCCGATGGATTCATCTGCTTTGTATGCCAGCGGACGTATATAGATATCCTCATGGAAATCATCTTTATGCAGCAGATCCAATAAGATTTTGGTCATGCTTTCCGGGGTTTGCCCAATATCAATGCGCATTAACTTGCAGGAATTCAGAAACCGCTCAAAGTGCTCGTGTGCTCTGAATACAAACAGTTTTTCCTTGTTTTCGTTCCAATACCCCCGCATCCCGGCAAAAACACCAGTTCCGTAGTTAAACGCATGGGTTGCGACACCGATCTTTGCTTCAGAATATGGGACTATTTTGCCTTGAAAATATGCATAATTGGGTAGATCCACTTGCACCTCCATGAGTTTGTTAATCCGATTCCCCGCTCGAATTATACCTTTATTTATTGGATGGATTTTTTTTCGTACTTTTCATGGAAATTATATGCCAAGTGTCGGTCAATCTCAGGAATTTTGTACTGGGTTCCGTTTCCAATCCGCAGTATAGTTAAACATGTAGATCCCATTTAGGAGAAAAGCATGATTGATATAACCGATCACATCCTGGAACTGATCCGCAGAACTTCCACGGACCTGCCGGAAGATATCGAAAGCAAACTCCGTTCTTCGCTTGAAGAAGAGGAACCGGGTTCAGCGGCACGGGGAGCATTGGAAACCATCCTGGAGAATGTTGAACTGGCTCGCACGAATTCCACCCCGATCTGCCAGGATACCGGCACTCCCATCTTTTATGTTCATTATCCGGTTGGAATGAGCACCAGGAAATTGAAGGAGCAGATTCGATCTGCAATGGCGGAAGCCACCAAGCGGGCTTACATGAGACCGAATGCAGTGGATGTATTGACAGAAAAGAACAGCGGTAACAACCTCGGTGGGGAAAGTTTCCCTTATATTCATTTTGAAGAGGTGGATGGAGATACATTGACCATCGAATTGATGCTCAAGGGTGGTGGGTGCGAAAATGTCGGCGCACAATACTCCCTCCCGGACTCCCGGCTTGCTGCCGGTCGTGACCTGGCTGGTGTTCGCAAGGTTGTTCTGGATGCCGTCCACAAGGCGCAGGGAAAGGGGTGCGCACCGGGTGTTCTGGGAGTTTCCTTTGGTGGTGACCGTGGTGCCGGCTACCTAGCTTCCAAGGAGGTCCTCTTCAACCAGCTTGATGAAGGCAGTCATGATCCAAACCTGGCTGAAATGGAAGAACGGCTGACGCAGGAAGCCAACCTGATGGGTATCGGCCCAATGGGATTTGGTGGGAAGACCACCGTTCTGGGCACCAGAATTACCGGGCTTCACCGGCTCCCGGCCAGCTATTTCGTAACCATATCCTACATGTGTTGGGCTTACCGCAGGCGCAAGATGACCATCCAGGGTGATGAAGTGATCTATGAATGACCAGGTCGGGAAAGGACAGGAGAAATAATATGCACGAGATCAATATTCCCATCAGTAATGATACGATCCGGGGTCTGAAAGTTGGTGATCCGGTCATGCTCAATGGCATCATGCTCACCGGCAGGGATACCGTTCACAAGTGGATGATCGATACTTTCATCAGGAAAACCCGCCAACCGCAGGGAAATGACCTGCAAGTCTATGAAGCCATTAAACCTCTCCTCAAGGACGGCCTCATTTATCACTGCGGTCCGGTCGTTTCAGGTCTTGATACAAAGGATTACAGGTTCGTGGCTGCTGGTCCTACCACCAGTATCCGGGAAGAACCTTACCAGGCTGAGGTGATGCAGCATTTTGGACTTAAAGGTGTCATCGGAAAGGGCGGGATGGGTCCCAAAACCCTGCAGGGCTGCCAGGATACTCCCGCAGTTTACTTCCATGCCATAGGTGGAGCTGCGACTTTGATAGCCCGGAGTGTTAAGAATGTTCTCGCTGTTTACAAGATCGAGTTTGGTGTTCCGGAAGCCATGTGGGTGATCGAAGTCAGGGATTTCCCGGTTGTTGCGACCATGGATACCCATGGCGAAAGTCTGCATGCAGTCATCCAGGAGCGATCCAGCCGGGTTTTGCAGGAATTGTTGGCACAATAGAAATTTGGGGAAGAAACATCTTCCCACCGATTTATTTCATCCGCACCTTTTTAAAGGATTTGATATGAATTTCAGAGAAATACAGGTTCTTCATGCACTCGTGGCTTTGGTTTTTGGTCTTTTTGCCCTGCTGGAACCGGCTTCAATGCTGTCGTTCTTCGGGATGACTTCCGGACATGAGATCGACCTTGTAGCCCGTTTTTTTGGTGTTGAATTGTTGGCTGTCAGTCTGATTTCATGGTACACAAGGGAAATTAATGAGAAGCCTGCGCAAATGGCAATTGCTAGAGCATTCGCTATTGCATCAATATTTGGCATTTTGACTACATTCATCGGGGTCCTTACCGGTGTATTGAACATTGCCGGAAGCATTGCAGGATTTTCTTTGTATGGGATTTTGACGTTGGGATACTTCTTTTTACTGGTATCAAAACCAAAAAGATCCTGATCTAGGATCATTGAGTTACACCCATAATCCACATTTTTTTGCCAGGTAATTGCATCTGGCATTAGCAATATTTCAATTTCGATTAACGAGGTTCATTATCCCCTGTTAATTCCCATCTTGTGGGACAACTACCGATAATTATTTGAATTTCTTCTCCCCTGCTTCTATTCGTGCTTTGATTCGGTTTTCCGCCGGAGGGAGAGGGCATGACCATCGATCATTATAGGCACAGAATGGGTTGTAAGCCAGGTTGAAATCAACCAGCAGCACACCTTCTCGAATTTCCTCTGGTTCAAGGTATCTGCCTCCACCATAAGTCTCTTTGGGAGCTGTACCGTCAACAAAAGGAAGGAAATATCCTCCAAACCCATCTGTGTATATCTGAAGTTCTGCATCCTGCCCATCAACTTGAAAGTGGATGCTGCCTTTATGAAGATAATCCCTGTTGTCTCCAGTTGAAGTCGCCAGGATGACATGAACCGGTGGATCGAGCAAATCCATCTCGATCTCCAATCTCAGATCCGCATTTTCCGGGAAATAGTTTAATTTTTTGAATTTGATCCGTTGATCTTCTTTTAATGGGGAATTTGGATCACTTTTGAAAAACCGGTCCTTTTCCTCACGGAACTTTTCCAATTCTGTCATGATCTCGCCTCCAGTGATTATCCCGCTCATGTTTTCATCCTATTCGTAAAGATCTCATCGATACCGAACCGCCCCAAATTTTCTCGGTAAAGAATTGAACTGGCTCCCCCGGTTCTTTCATACCCAGGATATACATGAGGGGTTCATAATGTTCACCTGTATTGACCGAGAGGTGTGCAGGCTTTCCATATTTCTCGTAATGGATGATGGATTGGTGATCATCCGCCAGGATCCATTCTTTGATCTTGCTATCGTATTCCTCAGCCCACTGAAAAGCGGTCTCCTCCCAGACCATCATTGGCAGGTTGTGAACAATGTTGCCGCTTCCCACCACCAGGATTTCTTTTTCCCGCAGTTGTTTAAGTTGCCTGCCAAGATCATAATGGAATTGGGTCGATTGGGTCTGGTCCAGGCTGATCTGTAGCACAGGGAGTTCAGCCTTGGGGAACATTCTCATCAGAACCGACCAACTGCCATGGTCCAGACCTCTATCGGGGTTTGGACGGATCTGGATGGATTTGACCATCGCGCAGATCTCCTCGGCCATCTCTGGAGATCCGGGTGCCGGGTATTGCAGGGCATACATTTCCGTTGGAAAACCAAAGAAATCGTGTATGGTTCTTGGTCTCTCAGCAGTGGATACCTCCGTGCCGACACTCTCCCAGTGGGCGGATACACAAACTATTGCACGTGGAATTGGCAAATCCACAGCTGCCTTTATCCATGCCCGGCTGAATTCATTATCCTCAATGGCATTCATCGGGTTGCCATGTCCGATGTATAGAACTGGCATTCGCTCGCTCAATTAACGACTCCTGGTCATGGATCTTGCCAAACCATCCTAATGTCCGGTCTGGAAATATGAGGCGATGATATCACGAATATCCGCATCAGTATGTTCATACAAAATCCTGAAAAAATCATCCGCTGTTGCGATCTTGTGACTCATCTGTCCGGCATAATCTCCCAGGAAAGCCAGGAAATCCGCATCTCCCATGCGGGTGCGCAGGTTTTCCATGAATTTGGCTCCCCGTAAATATACAGCGTTGGTATAAGGGCGAAAACTTCCGCCCTGGTATATGGATACATCGATCTTGCCGGTCGGTTGGAAGTCGTTCACCCGAAAGTTCCACCAGTATCCCACCAGTCCGGGACTTACATTTTCATAATAAATGTGCTCGCTATAGGTTGCCAGTGTTTCATCCAGCCAGGGTTCCATGGCCTGGTCATTGCCGACCAACCCAAACCACCACTGGTGAGCCACTTCATGGATTCCGATCATCACCAGGTTGTTAAGTAAGCCGCCACCATACTCATCGTAAAAATCCTTGCTCAGGAAGAACAGTCCGTCATACTCCATGCCATCCGGGTAATACGTTTCCACGATGCTGATGCTGGCATGTGGATAGGGTGCATATACCTGGCTGTAGACCTGGATGGCTTGCACAGTTGCGTCCAGGATCGCTTTCCCTGCAGCCTGGTTTCCAATAGCATAGTAGCTGGCAACGGTTACTCCGTTCACTGTTTCGATTGACACCGAGTAACCTGTGCTGGCTGAAAATACAAAGGTACGGGCACCTTCCAGCCTGTAATGCAAACCATCATTTTTCACTTCTGCTGGAGAGCTGGCTGCAATTTGCAGATCATTCGAAGGCTTCGCCTGTTGAATGATGACATCGAAATTGACCGCATCCATCACAAGGTGTTCTCCAACATTGGCTGGGTCATAAGCCAGCCAGCCGACTCCCTGCCGGTAAGGCACAATAAATGGATACCAGTCGACCGCATTCAGATGCCAGTTGTTGTAGCCAAATACCTGGGTGGAACCATTCCATGGAAATGCAAGGTCATAGTCCAGTTGAAGGATGATGGTCTCCCCTGCTTCAAGCGCTCTTTCCAGGGTGATTTCCAGCCAGCCTCCTTCTAAAGTATATTGATCTGAGTTCTCTCCATCCACCACCAACGCTTTCAATTGGAACACACCCAACCTGCGGTTTGCTTCAACCGCCAGAACCAACGATGGTAACTCTTTCCCTGTCTGGTTTGGATATTGGATGGTTTCTTTCACGTCCAGGTGGTGACCGCTGTAATCCAGGTTTACCCATAGCTCATAATTTGCCAGGTCCGCAGTCGCGGCAAGTGCTCTTGTCGGCGGTAACGGAGTGAATGTTGCTGTTGAGGTCGGTGTCAGGCTGGGAGTTAATGTCGGGAAGGGAGTGTCTGTCGCAGGTCGGAATGGGGTCTGAGTCGATGTGCTGTTTTTGTCGAAGGTGACCGTTTCAAGCGGAATATTCACGGATGCGTTTGTAGATTCGGCACAACCGCTTCCCACGAAAAGCATCCCGAATATAAGAATAGCGTTTCGGACGATAAACCTGCCATTGGCATTGTTCAAGGATTAATAGGTTCCCTTAAAGTATTCCAGGTTGATTGCAGAAAGATCCATGTCGGTGTGTTCCCTGAGAACATCAAAAAAATCGCTGGTACTTGCTCTTTGATGCGCAAAGCGGGTGGCAAAATCCTTTAAAAAAGGTAAGAAAACCTGGTCGCCTACCAGGTCACGCAGGGCTTGCATGAATAGTCCACCCCGCATGTAAACGGATTCAGTATAGTAGCATCCAAATTCATAAAAACCGTAGATGCTGATATCGATTGGGCAGTCCTTGCTCTCTGCCAGGCTGAGCCGCGCCAGGTACCACCACTTGCCTTTCTCCAGGCTGATCGATTCATTGAATAATCGTTCGGAATATGTCGCCAGGGCTTCATCCAGCCAGGGTTGATTTGCCTGGTCCGTCCCCACCAGACCAAACCACCATTGGTGGGCGGTTTCATGGGCTGCTATTGTCGGCAGAAAATCCGTATCAGCACCGCTGTATCCATAATATAACGGTCGCTCAAGGAAATACAAGCCGTCATATTCCATGCTGAAAGCAGTCTCCTCCTGGACGATGCTCAATGTGGAATGCTGGTAGGGTCCAAAATTCTGGTTGTAGACCTTCAAAGCCTGCACTGTTGCGTCCAGGGCTGCCTGTCCGCCCAGGTCTGCCCCGGCGAAATAATAAGATTGAACCGTTATGCCATCGATTTCCTGTGTTTTCAGCAGGTAATCCGGGCTGAAGGAGAGTGCAAAACTGCGTCCTTTTTCAAGCGTATAAAGGCTCCCCTCTCCATCACTGCTTATCAGGCTTCCACTGGCAGCTATGACCGGCTTGCTTTCCCCGCTTAAATGGATCGTTACCTCGAAATCGGCACTCTCGTAGGCCAAATGCTCTCCATAGGTGGCGGGTTCACTCAACAGCCATCCTTCTCCCGGGTTGTAAGGTACCACGAAAGGATACCAATCCACCAGGTTCATCTGGCGGGTGGTATATCCGAACACCTGGGTGCGGATGATGGTCGCCTGGTCATTAACTTCGATCCTGGGGATCGATAATTCGTAGGAGATGGCAATGGTCACAATCTGCTTCGGAATCATCCTTTGGGGAATGGTCAACCGCTGCCCATCCAGTTCATAGGAAGTGATCATTTCCCCGTCGATGCTGATGCTTTCCAATGAAAAGCAGTCTGCCCACAGGTTGGGTTCAACTGCAAGAACCAGGTCAGTCAATTCCCCCCCGGTATTATTTTGAAACCGGATGGTCTCATTCACCTGTGCTTGTTTTGAATCATAATCCAGCACCAGGTCGATTGTATATTCACTGAATTGCAATACCTCCGCAGGGGTTACAGTCTTTGTTGGTTCAATGGTATTGGTAATTGCAGGTGTGGACGAAGCTTCGCCAGGAAGATCTGTTGGAACTGGTGTCGATTTGGAACAGCCAGCCAGGATGGATGAAATGATCAGAATGCGGATTAAAAGGGTTTTGTGCATGCTTGTCCGGGTTTATTGTCCGCTTACCAGGATCCCTTTCCTCGGGTTGAACAGGAAAACGATGATAAATATGAAAGTTGCCGTCAGAACGATCGCCGAACCGGAAACAATATTGAAGAAAAAGCTGGCATACAAACCGATCAGGCTGGAAACCGCCCCGATCAGAGCGGAAATGACCATCATACTGAATAACCTGCGCGTAAGCAGGTAAGCTGTTGCAGCGGGAGTGATCAACATGGCAACGGAAAGTCCCACGCCGACGGTCTGTAATGAAATGACTACGGTCACTGCCAGCAGAACAAGCATTAAATTTCGCAAAAATTTTGCTGGCAAACGCAGGGTGGCTGCCAGGACCGGGTCAAAAGAGATCACCATGAATTGTTTGAAATTGATGGCAACCACCAGCAGAACCACCAATCCCAACCCGCCTGTCAGCCAGAGGTCTCCGCTGCTCACACCCAGCACATCTCCAAAGAGAATATGGGACAGGTCCACTGCATAGGTATTGATGGAACTGATCATAGCCACGCCTAGGGCTAATGCAGCTGCAAAAAGAATGCCGATGGCTGTATCTTCTTTTACCATTCCCCCTTTTGAGAAAAATCCGATCCCCAATGCCACCACGATGGCTGCCACAAGTGCACCAACCAACAGGTTTGCTCCCAGCAGGTAGGAAACGGCTACACCAGGCAGTATGGCATGAGCCATGGCGTCACCCAGGAAAGCCATCCCGCGTACGACCACGTAGGTACCCATGACTGCACATAGAACTCCCACCAGCAAGGATGCCAGCAAACCCCTCAGCATAAATCCATATTGAAATGGTTCAAGAAGCCAGTTCAATGACCCTCCTTATGCTCATCATGCTCATCTCCGGGTGGACAGCAATCATCCACCAATAAACTTGCATCTTCTATGGCCAGCACATGCGAACCAAAAGCTTTACTTAATATATCTGTTGTGAATATTTCGGATGCCTTGCCATACCCATAGATACGACGGTTCAATAGCAGGATATTATCAAAGCGGGTGGCTGCCAGGTTCAGGTCATGGGTTGAGATCAATACCGTGACCATCTCTTCTTGAAGATGATCCAGCAGGTACAGGGTGGCTTCCTGGGTGGTTGAGTCGACCCCTGTAAATGGCTCATCCATCAGGAAGATATGCGGCTGCTGCGCAAGAGCGCGCGCCAGGAAAACCCGCTGCTGCTGCCCTCCTGAAAGATCGCTGATGTGTTTGTTTGCCAGGTCTTCGATACCCATCTGGTTCAAACTTTTATGGACCACATCCCAATCTTTCCGCTTTGGTGCAGCCAGCCAGCCCATTTTTCCAAATCTTCCCATCATGACTACATCTGCCACCGTTGCAGGGAATTTCCAGTCCACCTCCCCCCGCTGGGGTACATAAGCCACGCAATCCAGGTGGTGCCCAAGCGGCAGGGAATGGATGTAGATCTCACCTTCCATGAGGGGAAGCAGACCAACCAGCGCTTTGAAAAGGGTGGATTTCCCGGCACCGTTGGGACCGACGATGGCGATCCGTGACCCATGCTGCACATCAAAGCTCACATCCTGCAAAACAGGTACGTTCCCATAACCAACACTGATGTTGTTGATTTCCAGGCGGGCTGGTTCATTCAAAGACTCATTATCCATGTTTATCATACCTGATCAAACGTATGTTCATCCAGTCTCCATTCGGCAATCAACTCAATGAGAGAAGGGTAACCTCATCCTTATTTTAATCCATCAACGATTCTGCTTACATTGTATTTCATCATTTCAATATAAGTTGCTGCCAGCCCATCTGGCTCCGACAGGGATCCGATATAAAGATCTGTTACCAGGATCACATCTGTTTCCGCCATGATTTGATCCGCCAGGTTGGTTGACACTCCTTTTTCCAAAAAGATGGCTTTCGCTCCGCTCGATCTGATATTGTCCACCAGGTTGCTCAAATCCTTTGCAGTTGGGGCAGCCTCGCTGCTTAATCCCGGAATGAGAGAGCCGATGACTTCGAAACCATATCGCCTGGCAAAATACCCCAGGCTGTCATGGTTGGTGATCAATTTTCTGTCTCCCACCGGGATCTGCTCCACCTGTTGCCTGATCCATGCATCCAGGTCATTCAACTCCTGGATATAGCTGTCCGCATTTTGACTATAAAACTGTTCACCTTCCGGGTCGAATGTGATCAACCCATCACGAATATTCTTAATATATTGTATGACCTGGATCGGGTCCATCCAGAAATGGGGGTCTCCCTTTGGAAATTCATCAGAACCTGACATGGCAGCGATACCATCCGATGCAGTGATCAAGGGTCGATCGCCGCCTGCATTTTCCAGCAGAGAAGTCAAAAAACCTGCTTCGATACCTCCTCCGTTGATGATCACAACGCTGCTGTTTGTAACTTTGATGATATCCCTGGGAGAGGGTTGGTAAGTATGCAGATCCACCCCGATCGGCAGCAGGGTCTCGACTGTCATGCGATCACCGGCTACGTTTCGTGTCATATCTGCCAGGAAAGATTCCACTGCGAGAACCGAACCGGTCACGGATGGTCGATTAACAGCAATTCCGGAACAAGCTGTGGTAAGAATAAGGAGCAGGGTTGTGGAAATTAATAAACCCCTCTTAATTTTTATGGAATGGTTAAAAGGTTTCCAATATAAATTCATCTCTTCCTGCTCCTCAATAATTTTGACAACTTGAAATTGTACTTCGCATTCTCTTCCTTGACGATCATTTCATCCAAAGCATCAAGCGCCCAATCTACAGATTCTTCTGCCCTCTTCATGATGTCCGTGTATGCCATATTTCGGGTATCCTTATTGGACGAATTCGGGTTTTCCAGGATCTAAACCATTGCACGATCCATTAATGCTCCAGACACGAATATTATTCGTTTTTTTAAAAGAAGGGTATGTCTTTTCTGTAAGAATTAAACTTTATGCAATTCATTGGTATTGACGCAAAAATATTCCTTTCCAGGTCCTGCCAGTTCAAAGGATTCCTAGTAGGATTCTGTGTTGATATTCTCAAAGGTCATCCTGGCGTTCCGTCCTTCCTGTATAATCGCAATGATTTTAAGTCGCAGGTCAATAATTAATCTAATTCGATTCGACCGGTTTTTCTTACCAGTCTTTGCAGGCGATGGTCCACTTCCTCCAGCCAGTGCCTGCGCATGTATTCCGGCATTTCCGCATCCTGCTCCACGATCTGCCGGGCTGAAAGGGTCCACTGCAGGGCTGTTTCAGGGTCTCTCAGCCGATGCTCGTGGTGCTTGGCGATCTCAATATGGGCATAGATATGACCTTCCTGGGCTGCTTTCTTCCATAGTTCCACGGCAGACTCCATGTCACCCCTTCTCCTTTGCAGAATGGACAATCGTTTTAATGCCTGGTTAAAATCCAATTCAGGCAGAGCTTCTTGCAGCCCGCGTTCATACAGGCTCGCAGCCAGGTCCCACCGCCCCAGGTCTTCATACAGCTTTGCCAGTGCGATCCTGTCCAGTCCGTGTTCGATCTCTTTTTCAAGTGGCTGTGCCAGCATGTGGTTCATATGGTTTAGCATGGAGGCCAGGGAGACGATATCCATGTTGTTGTGGTAAAACACACTTGCCAGGGGACGTGCATCCCTTGAACGCAGGTAATCAAAATACAGGTAAGGGATCTCGTACCCGGGCACTTCTTCATCTGTTCGCGGCAATCCCAGGACGTTCTCTTCAATATATTTCAGCGTACGGCTGGGCAGTCTGTCCCGCCAAAGACGCCTTGCCAGGTGCAGCAGGTCGAGGTGGATCATCTCTTTGAAAGGGACCGGCATGTGGTGAAGGCGGTAGCGTGTCTGCAGCAGTGGCGTATCAAAGGATTTCCCGTTGTAGGTTACCAGCACACTGGTGGGTGCCAGGAAATTGGTGAGAGCCTCCAGCAGGGCAGGTTCCTCTCCAGGGTCACGCATGAAGAACTGTTCAAGATGGAATCCATCATTCTCAAATCTACCTGCTCCCACCATGAAGGCATAGGTACCAGTTCCTCCTGATAAACCGCTGGTTTCAGTATCCAGGAAAACAAAATCATCTGGTTTCTTGCTCTTTAATTCCTCGTTTCCTGCCCACAGCGCCAGCATGTCCAGCTCATCAGAGAAAAGGATCGGCACATTTCCCTGGTTGTGATCCATGGGGTACAGGCAGCTGGCTGAATAGGTTTCCCCTCTCAATGTGGGGATAAAATGACCATCCACAACTTTATCGATTGGGAAAATACCCTCGGTTTCCTTATCAGGCTGCCTTAATCCCTCTGTTCCGGTTGTGACACCCAGTGCCTTTAATTTATCACTCAGCGACGTCATGGCTGTATTGTATCGCATCACTTTCCCCTTTTTATGCTAAACTAATTCAATAATTGTTTTCTCTTCCAAAGGAGAACGATCATGTCCCCTGCAACCCTTTCCCTGCCTGATAAAGGAAGATCAAAGAAGGATGTGCTTGCAACCATGCAGGCTTCCAGGGACCATGATGTCCATTGGCAGCAGGGTCGTGCCTTTGGTCTGGTTTATCATGTGGATGAGAAGATCGACAGCCTGCTGAAGGAAGCTTACACCATGTTCTTTTCAGAGAACGGGTTGAATCCGACTGCATTTCCCAGCATCCGTAAATTTGAAAGTGAAGTGATCGCCATGACTGCCTCCCTTTTGGGAGGGGATGAGAACACCTGTGGGAATATGACCACCGGTGGTACCGAATCTTTGTTGATGACCATTAAAACAGCCCGCGATTGGGCCAGGAAACAATACCCCCATATCGTTCATCCTGAAGTTGTCCTGCCGGTCACTGCTCACCCTGCTTTCGAGAAGGCTGCCCAATACTTTGATGTGACCCTGGTGCTTGTACCGGTACGGTCCGATTTTCGCGCCGATGTGGACGCCATGCGGGAAGCGATCAATGCCAACACCATCATGCTGGTCGGTTCAGCGCCTTCCTATCCGCACGGCGTTGTTGACCCGATCCGGGAGTTGGCAGCATTGGCACAGGAGAATGGACTGCTCTTCCACACGGATGCTTGCGTTGGTGGTTTCATGCTCCCGTTCGTGCGAAAATTGGGATTCCCCATCCCGGACTTCGACCTGAGTGTTCCGGGGGTGACTTCCATATCAGCAGATCTGCACAAATATGCCTATGCTGCCAAACCTGCTTCTGTTATCCTCTACAATAGCCCGCAACTTCGACGATACCAGATGTTCGTCTCGATCAACTGGCCGGGAGGCATTTATCCCTCACCAACCATGACCGGATCCCGGGCAGCAGGTCCAATTGCGGCTGCGTGGGCATTGATGAATCACCTGGGTGAATCTGGTTACCTCGAGATCACTAGGACTGTCATGGAAACCACCCGTAAAGTTCAGGAGGGTATCAAACGTATTCCCGGATTAAAAGTGCTCAGTGATCCCGAAATGAGCGTATTTGCGCTTGCCTCCGACAGCCTGGATGTATATGAAGTGGCAGATGAGCTTGAACTGCTTGGATGGCATCTCGACCGCCAGCATTACCCCCGCTGCCTGCATGTCACCATCAACCATGTTCACAGCCGGATCGCCAACGAATTCCTGGCTGACCTGACAAAAGCAGTGGAAATTGTGCGCAAACCCAGCCTGCGGAAATCTGCCAATAAATTCGTCATTTTCATTGCCAATCTGCTTGCCCGCCTCATCCCGGCGAAATGGATGACCGCCCTGATGGAAAAGGTCTCCTCCCTCCTGGGAGGGTCCGGCAGTGGTCTGCCATCCCGTACAGCACCCATGTACGGCTTGATAGGTTCCCTTCCCAACCGTGGTGATATTAAAGAGCTGGTCCTTGATCTGCTGGATTCCATGACCAGGCTGTCTGGTTGAAATAAATCATACTTCAATTCCTTTCGCCAAAGGAGACAACCATGAAATCAGAAGTTCAATCCGTTCCGCGCAAGAATTACCTGACCACCTTGCAGAAGGTGATCTTCGGCTCGGGAGATTGGAGCTATGCCAGCTTTGGCACATTGCGCCAGATCTTCTACGCCATTTTTCTCACCGACGTGGTCGGGTTGGAACCGCGCCTGGCTTCTTTTGCTGTCGTGCTTGGGATCGTCTGGGATGCGGTTAATGATCCTCTTGTTGGTTTGCTCAGCGATCGGGTTCGAACCCGCTGGGGACGCCGTCGGCCGTTCCTTCTATTTTTCTCCATTCCATTCGGGCTGGCATTTATATTGCTCTGGTGGGTACCCCCCATCCGCTCCCAGGTCGGGCTGGCAGTGGTCGTTTCCCTGATGTACATGCTCAGCGACACGCTGCAAACTTTTGTCAGCGTTCCCATCTATGCCCTCACCCCTGAGATCACCCCTGATTACGATGAGCGCACCTCCCTGACTGGCTATCGCATGTTCTTCAACCTGGTGGCTTCCCTCGTCGCTGCTGTGGCTGCTCCCGAGATCGTAAATTCGGTCCTGGGAGGAGGAGGCACCCAGCAGCAGGGCTACATGCTGGTTGCATCCATCTTTGGCGGTTTGGCAGTCATTCCCTTGCTTCTCATATTCTTTACGATCCGCGAGAATCCAGAGAATTTAAAAGGGGCGGAAAAGAAAGAACCGATGCACCTTGGAAAGATCATCCGAACCGCATGGAGCAACATCCCCTTTCGATTTGCGACCGGCTTGTTCATGCTCAACTGGATCACCTTTGACCTTGTTGCCCTTTGCCTTCCGTTCTACCTTACCTATTGGATCTCCGGTGGTAACCTGCTCCAGAAAGCGCTCGGCATGGCCATCGGTTCTTCTGTCCTTGGGTTATTATTGGTCACATCCATACTTCTGCTTCCCTTCTGGATATGGCTGTCAGGGAAGTTATCCAAGAACATCACCTACATAATTGCCATGTCTTTCTGGGTAGTCGTTCAACTGCTTATCTTCAGTGTCCAGCCCGGTAATGTGACTTTGATCCTCACCCTGGCTGTCATGGCTGGAATATCCGTCTCAGCCGCTCATGTTCTACCGGATTCCATTTTCCCGGATGTGATCGAATGGGATGAACTGCGCACTGGCCGCAGGCAGGAGGGAATTTATTATGGCATTAAGAACTTCATCCGTAAACTTACCGGTGCCGTCGCCATATTTATCGCACTGCAGGTGTTGGGCTGGTTTGGCTATCAAACCCCTCCTGTCGGTGCCACCTATTTTGTTCAGCCGGATAGTGCCCTACTGGCTATCAGGATACTGATTGGTCCGTTTGGCGCGCTGCTGCTCATCTCGGCGATTCTGATGGCGTGGTTCTATCCCCTCTCCAGGGTTCGTCATACCCGTATCCGCGCCTTGCTGGAAAGAAAGAAATCCCGCACTAAGGCAGGCTGATTTATAGTAGGGTATATACAAGTATTAAGTTTTGCTGCACTGGGTTATTTTCAACCAGCCTGGTTTTCCACCAGGCTGGTTTTCATTGCCAACGCCACCAGCAGACCCCAGGTGGTTGACATGGTCACCGTATAAACGATCTTAAGGTAGACATTTAAACCGAAAATAATGAGAAGCACCTGTACGATCATTTCAAGCAGGAAGGCGGCTCCCACCCAGTTTGTCAATTTCATGACAGGACGGTTTTCCTTCTGGGTGCGCCATGAAGTGACCAGCATGAACATGACGAACAGCAATCCGATCACGGAGAAGACCTCTCGCACAAGATATCCCATGTCCCGCTGATCGATGGATAATACCTGCAAATTATATATTGGCCATCCCAGGCAGCTGGTTATGGATTCAGGTCCTGCCACCAGTACCGCACTTACAAGAATCAGGTAAACTACCGCAGTTGCTGACCAGACCATTTTTGCAAAGTTCGACCGGCTTGAAAGCTTGATCTCAGTCTGTCCCCTTTTCCTCATCTCAACAGCGATCACAGCCGAAGCCACCATTAGCGCGGTCAGAAATAAGGCTGAACCCACATCCACGGCAGCCCATCCGGGCGCTATCCCGTGCAGGACAACCATGGCGCCAAAATAGCTGACAGCCAGCACCAGGAAGCTGGATATCAACGCTGGCAGGACCAGCCACGAAAAGACCGGCTGTTTTTTTAATAATCCCGCTACCAAGGAAGCAAGGATCAGCAGACCACTCATTCCGGCAAAGAAGCGATGGGTTATCTCCAGGATGGGACTCGGTTCCAATGGGGGCAGGATTTTTCCAAAACAACCTGGCCAATCAGGGCAGCTGCGAATCGATTGCGTCACGCAAAGAATCCCTCCCATTGCGATTGCTATGACGGTAAACACAGCAGTGATGACTAATACATTTTTATGCCAGCTGGCAATTGGTTCTTTTTCCTGTTTCATTGAATAGGTCATCTTTCCTCGCTTGTCCAAGTTTTTTTTATTTCCAACCTAACCAGTTTTTAAACCCGTTTACACGATCAGGGAGGTCATCAACAAGATCATAACAGCCAGCATGTAAATTGATGAATATTTGTAATTTTTGAGTATCATCGGCGAAGACGGATTTTTCCAAGCCAGGAGTGCCACACTGAAGATGGCGATCCCGCACAGGACCAGGAATCCCAGGATGATCGATGGAAAACCCAGCCAGGCAAATCCCAATGCCAGCAGAACGACTTCCACCAGGGTTGAGCCCATGATGACGACCTGGGTGAACTTTAACCCGTAGGAATTGATGAATGTCGGAACACCTGCGTTCAGGTAATCACTTGCGTTCAGGATTCCCAAGGTCAGGTTGTGGCTTGGTATCCAGGTGACGATCGCCAGGCATAATATGATTCCGATCATATCGATCCTGCCAGTTGCCAGCACACTGCCTGCCAGGATGGGGATCCCGCCTGAAAATCCACCCCATAACACCGACCAGGCAGTTTGTCGTTTCAACCAGTATGTATAAATGATCAAGTCCAGGAAGATCCCGGTCAACGCCAGGGAAAAATACAGTCTGGATAGAACAAAAGACCAGGCAAGTCCGGCAATGATCAATACAATGCCTGTTGTCAGGGCAGATCGCGGATCGATTCTTCCAATTGCCAGTGGACGGGTTGATGTGCGCTTCATTTTCTTGTCAATATCCCTGTCCGCCCGCATGTTCAAAATGGTGCACCCGCTGATCGTCAGCAACAGGGTCATGATCAATCCCATGAATTGCCAACCATCGATCGGAAAGGTTTGTCTTGTTAAATATCCTGCCACACCAGTAAGAGTTAATAACAGAGTTTGACGGAGTTTTAGCAGAGGAAGAATATCCTCTTTCAAATGTAAAGTTAGTCCTGTCATATGAGTTGTTTTAAACATGAAAGGAATAATACTCCCAATAAAAGGTTTTTTGCAATGGTTGTATTCTTATTGACCTTATTTTAAATTTGACAATAAACCCTACCACGTTGGAACAAGAAACGCATTTGATGATCTCCGTTTGCATAGGGTTTTGGTTAAAATGAAAAGGGCAGCCCTATGGATGAGCTGCCCTTTCCTTCATTAGTGTTTAATACAAAGACTTAAGCTTCAGCAAGCTCTTCAATCGGCTTGCCTAATTCTTTGGGTTTGATCTCCCTGTATACCAGGGTCCAAACAGTTGATTTGAAAACCTGCACCAATCCATCAACGAAAAGGAACGGTGACAGAGCAATCAACAGGAAGAACGGCAGTCCAATCAAGACTCCAATGACTATTACCCACACTCTAGATGGGATAAATAAACTGGACAATAATCCCACTATTGCTCCCGGTATGCCCCCTGCCACAACACCCAATACTGCGCTGACCACGAAAGCGGGTATGAGAACGATCAACAACAGGATCGATACGAAGACCCAGGCAATTCCCATTCCGATCATGACCAGCCACATCATGCCGGCATCCTTCCAGCTTTCCCTCACCAGATTAAAACCCATTTTTATGGACTCCCCCACACCAGCATCTTCAATCACACAGGAACGCACGATGAAGTTCCTCAGGAAACTGATCAAAACAAAATAAAGGGTCATCACCAGGATCAAAAAGAAAACAACTCCAGCAACCAGGAAAATCCCGGCAGCCATGATATTTTCTCCGCTGATGATGGTTGCGAACGTACCCCAACCGATCAGGATAAGAAGGCTCGCTGTAATTAATCCCGGCAGGAACAATAATAGGAGATCCACCAGGAATAACCGCCACGATCTTTTCGACCATCCCATCCGGAAACCCTGCTTAAAAGGCACCTCTTCCCCGCTCTCTTCCAAATTATCCACCATGCGGATGGTCGCTGTCTCCGATACATATCTTAATATGGTCATGCCTATGCCGGTAAGGACCATTAGGATTATAAAAACAATGCCTATCCAAATTGTGGTTCTTAACTCAATTTGGGATTCAACCAATCCTTTCAGATCATTTCCCGATAGTTTCAGCCAATCGAAAAAATCCTGGGGAGAGCGGAATGTCTGGTTACTCCAGGGTTCCTGAAGATAATTCTGTACTTCCTGCCTGTTTGTCTGGTAACTGCCTGGACCTCCCGAGCTTTTAAAAGTATTGCCTCCCACCGTCATCGCCAGGATGAATCCAAATATCCACAATGTACGATATTTCCAGAGGATATCCCATGACCTTTGCAAAATTTTCATCATATCCATGTTTTTACTCCTTTCCGTTAAAAAATATACGTGTCTGACCCTGGAAAAGTTTTAGGTTCATCGTTGGATCAATTTTATTATCATAAAAGTTAAAAAAATCCTTCTCTATTTTCTTTAACCTTACTTGGGTGTATACTGACAAATAATACTATACCTTTGGTGAAGGGAGTCCTTATGAAGCGTGCAGTCAGCGTCAGCTTGGGGTCATCCAAGCGCGATAAAGCAGTCGAAGTCAAATTGCTGGATGAAATGGTCAGCATTGAAAGAATTGGAACAGATGGGGATATGGAAGCCGCAGCCTTGAAATACAAGGAGCTGGATGGAATTGTGGATGCTTTTGGTGTTGGCGGGGCAGACTTGGGAGTGCTGGTGGATAAGAAATGGTACCCGCTTTATTCGGTCAACCCGATGGTTCGGTTCATCAAGAAAACACCAGTAGTGGATGGTACCGGTCTTAAAACAAACCTGGAAAGCAAATCTGCCGCCTTCCTCGATGCACACATCAAGGATTACATCAATGAGCGCGGCCGCAAAGCCTTCATCATGACAGGTGTGGATCGCTGGGGACTCGCCAGTTGTTTTGAAAATGCCGGGTATGAGTGCATTTTTGGTGATTTGATGTTCTCGCTCGGTATTCCCATCGCTCTTCACTCGACCAAATCCCTTAAAATCCTGGCGGCTTTGCTTATGCCTGTGGCTGGAAGACTTCCATTTGCTTGGATATATCCGACCGGAGAAAAACAGGAAGAACGCAAACCGAAACATGTCGATAAATTCCATTGGGCAACCGTTACAGCTGGCGACTGCCATTACATCAAACGCTACATGCCGGATGATATGCAGGGCAAGGTGATCGTCACCAATACCACCACACCAGCCGATGTTGAACTTTTCCGCAAATCCGGTGTCAAATACCTGATAACCACCACACCTGTCCTTGAAGGACGTTCCTTTGGTACCAACATGATGGAATCCGCCCTTATCGCCATTTCTGGCAAGAAACGCCCGTTGACTGATGCCGAGTACAGCGACCTTCTCGCTCAACTTAAGTTTGAGCCCCAGATCCAGGAATTGAACTGATACTCACCAATGTCACAGCAGGAATGATCAATTCTTCTTTTGATCATTATTCCTATGATTTTTGATCTTGTTTTCATGAACTTGCTTTCGAAAAGGAGTCGAATATGTTATTGGATGCAGTCGTAACAGCGGGTGGGATTCCGGAACCCGGTGAACCGCTTTATCCATACACACAGGGTATTTCCAAATCGCTCTTGGATGTGGCTGGGAAACCCATGATCCAGTGGGTTCTTGATGCATTGGGTGAAGCAGCCACCATCAACAATGTTATCGTGGTTGGTTTGACCCGGGAAAGCGGGGTCACATGCAGGAAACCATTGCACTTCATTCCCAACCAGGGAAAGATGCTCGATAATTTCCGTGCAGGAGTCGCCAAGGCAAGGGAGATCAACCCGGAAGTTGTTTTCACAGTTTTTGCAGCTTCCGATATTCCCACCATCACCAGTAAAATGGTGGATTGGGTGGTAAACACATCCATGGAAACAGACGATGATATTTATTACAATGTCATCACCCAGCCTGTCATGGAAGCTCGATTTCCAGGCTCAAATCGAACCTACACGCACTTAAAAGACATGGATGTCTGCGGTGGCGATCTGAATGTCGTTCGCGCCAGCGTCGCAGCCGATGAATCGGATATCTGGGAAAAGATCTCCAATGCCCGTAAAAGCCCTCTTAAACAGGCAGCCCTGATCGGTTATGATACGCTCATTCTGCTCCTCTTGAAACAATTAACCATCGATAAGGTTATCAACAAGGTGGCGCGCCAATTAAAGGTGAATGGTCGTGGTATCGTCTGCCCGTACGCAGAGATCGGCATGGATGTCGACAAACCTCACCAACTCGAAATTGTACGTTCTGACCTGGCAGGATAAGGATTTCACCTCTTGCATTTCAAAAATTTTCTTGAACTTGACGCCCGTCTTTCTGCTCGTATGCAGGTGGCTGAGCGTCCCGGTTTTCTGCGATCCATTGCAATTTTCCTGGCACATTCCGGTGATTCCTGGTTCTGGTGGGGGGCTTTGGGCCTCTTGTGGTGGTTGGGTGATCCTTTCTGGCAGAACTGGGCGAAGACTGTTCTATTAAGCATCGTTGGACTGGCTGTTCTGGTCCTGGTTATCAAATTCCTGGTCCGGCGAAAACGCCCGGAGGGAGATTGGGGCGGGATGTATCGAAAAACAGATCCCCATTCCTTTCCATCCGGTCATGCTGCCCGTGCCATTCTTATCGCTGTCCTGGGTAGCGCCCTCGGTCCAACCTGGCTGACCATCATCCTGTGGATCTGGGCTCCTTTGGTCTGTCTTGCCCGCGTTCAGATGGGTGTTCACTACCTATCCGACATTCTGGCAGGCATGCTCACCGGTCTCGTGGCAGGATTGGGAATCATTTTTTATCTGTAAACCGCAATTCATTTTATGTTTTGGATTTAAATATAAAGAAGGCAGGCGATCAACAGCCTGCCTTCTTGCTGATATTTGAAAAGTAGGTTAATAACCTAATCAGGTTTCAATATTCATTTCGTTTTTATTAAATGATCGTTTCAATGAGTTCTGTTTCAGGTTATCGCCAATTTGCCCTGTCACGTTCTCCGAAAAAGATGAATACTGCCACAGTCTGCAGGAAGATCACCGCCAATAGGATTAAACCCAGCAACCACATACCCAATATCCCGGCTGTTACAGCAACAGCGATGAAGATGGCCATGATCAGCATCGCGTTAAAGATTCTTTTTTTCTTTCCAATCAATGGCCTATTGTTTCGGAAAAATATCAATAAACCACCCAGCATGAAAAGGATGATGATTCCCAGGCTCACTCCAAATGCCTGGCTGCCGGTAAGGAATGTAAAAGGCAGCATCACAATGGCACAGGAGCCATCTCTGGCCGGGGTCTTGTAGGTCGGGAATTGGAAGAATCGTGCCAGGATGAAAACGTTATAGAACCTGTCTTCCTTGTCAACCTTGATCTCCACCTCCGCTGTTTCTCCAGGAAGAACTTCCGGCATGAACTCAACCTGGCGTTCGATCCCACCCATGTAGCTGATCTCCCCCTGGAAATCAAGATTAATGATCTTGTCCGTATTGTTGGGAAGGGAAGCTGAGATGGATCCATCATCGATGACAGTCAGCACAAGCGGACACTCCAGATCCATTTTTTCCTGGGTTGGACTTTTGACAGAGAAATATGAGCGCTCAAAATAGAATGGCAGTTCAAAGTTTGCCCAGGTCATTAAAAATGCAAACGTAAAGCCTACCAGGGCTCCAACAGCAAAAATATAAATTCCAATTTTCCGACCAAAACCTGAGGTCATATAAATATACTCCTGAGAATTAAATTCTTATTAATAATTTCTAATCTATGATCAATTGCCTGTTGATCTGGTTTTAATTATCAGTCCTTGCTAAATAGTGTCACTCTTCTTCCCATTGATCAGGATCGATACTGTCAATATCGTAGTCACCCCATTTGCCGTTCACCGATGAGGAAAACATGACAGCATTGATATGGTCGGAGTGTTTGCGCACCTTGCGCATCAGGGTATCCCTGCGGGTTCTTACATCCTCGCTTGGAACCTTGTCGCTTGGTTCTACCGATAATATCCGAACCATGGAAAGATCCCCTTCCCTGTAATCAAGAATGGTATCCACCGGTTTTCCCATGATCGTTTTCGCCAGCGGAGTGTTCAATCCAAGGAAACCTGCTCGAAAATCAGCCTGCTCATCCTGTACCAGGGTGAACTCCAGCCATTCCAATTCACCTGAACGGCGGATCAGCTCCACCTTCACCAGCATGCCTTCTTCTACTTTGTGATTTTTTAACTTACCGTCCATCATATACTCTTCGGACTTCTAATTGTAATCCTTTTTGTGTTTTTTTTCATTATGATTCGTATCATTCCGGGTTGAGAAGATGCGTTCTATCATGTACAATAATTGCAGAGGACAATATGGCTAAAATAAAATATGTGATCAAACGAAATGGAGCTACAGTCCCCTTCACCAGGGAAAGGATCTCCAATGCAATTTTCAGGGCTGCGGTGTCAGTTGGCGGCCGCGATAGATCGTTGGCTGATTCTCTCAGCGACCAGGTGGTGGCAATCCTCGAAAAGAATTGCAAGAAGGGTCAATACCCCGCCGTGGAAGAGATCCAGGATGTCATCGAAAAGGTATTGATCGAGAATGGGCATGCCAGGGTGGCCAAGGCATATATTCTCTATCGCGAAGATCGCAATCGCAGGCGCCAGAAGCAGGTTTCACCCACTGACCAAAGATCGGAATACATCCCCTGGGCAAAAATGTGGTCTGTATTGGATTGGGCAGTCGATAATGAAGTCAACACGGTTGATAAACTCAATCAAATCGTGGAAAAAGGCGAATTTCAACATTTAATAGATGTTTCAGAAGCTGCCTATGCCCGCGATCTTGCTGCTGTCTATGATGCCATCATCGACCGCCAGGATGAAGTCCGTCTTGTGATCATCGCCGGACCATCCTCCTCGGGGAAAACGACCACAACCAACAAGATCGCCCATGAACTTGAGAAAAAGGGACTTCATTTCGTAGAATTGAACCTGGATAACTATTATTTTGACCTGGAACTTCATCCGAAGGACGAGTTTGGGGATTATGATTTTGAAACTCCCCAGGCACTTGATATCGACCTGATCAATCAGCACCTACATCAACTGCTTTCGGGAAAGGAAATTCTTTTACCCTTCTATGATTTCAAGACAGGCAAAGGTTATCCGGATCAGACACCCATGAAGCTGAAGGAAGGGCAGATCATCCTGATTGACAGCTTATACGGACTCTACCCACCTTTGACGGATGGCATTGAAGATGAAAGGGTAAAACTCTATCTTGAGCCACTTTTACAGTTAAAAATGAAGGATGGAAAATATGTCCGTTGGACGGACATTCGCCTGATGAGGCGCATGCTGCGCGACCAGGCAACCCGTGCATATGGGTATGAACAGACCCTCACCCACTGGCATTATGTCCGCTCAAGCGAGATGCGAAATATTATTCCCAATTCCGGTACCGCCGATTTCATCATCAACTCAGCCATGCCATATGAGCTTCCCTTGTATAAACACAAACTCGGGAAACATTTCTCGGAATGGGTCGAGACGTACCGCCAGGATCCCCTGCGACAGGATGCCTACGAACGCTCTGCCCGCATCCATGCCATGCTCGAAACGATCCTCCCCTATCCTGATGATTCCCTTGTCCCGGCTGATTCCGTTATCCGCGAATTTATTGGGGGATTATCACTCGATTAACCAATCCCTGGAACTTGTTGTCTGAATACATGAAATTTCGAAATACGAAAACCTGCCCAGATTAGGCAGGTTTTTACCATTAATACCCATTTTTTAACGATTTTTTTACATTAATTTTGTACAGAATTAACAATGGAATTGTATATTCAAGCTGTAGAAATTCAAAACCAATTAAAAAGGAGGTTCACAATGTCAGACTTAATTCGATGGGAGCCAATGCGTGAAATGATGACGCTGCGGGAGGCAATGGATCATCTCTTTGATGATGCCTTCACCCGCCCGATCAGTGGCAGGAGTGGGCTTTCCTCACTTCCAGCCATTGATCTTTACCAGGATAATGACGACGTTGTTGTAAAAGCATCATTACCTGGTCTTAAAAAGGATGATGTTCAGATCACGCTCAACAATGGTGTTCTCACCTTGCGCGGCGAATATAAACAGGAAGAAACCAGCGAGAATACCACTTACCACATCCGGGAGCATCGCTCGGGTTCATTTGAACGCTCCATCTCGCTGCCTGTGGAAATTGATACCGAAAAAACAAAGGCGGAATTTGAGAATGGTGTCCTGACCATCACCATGCCGAAAGTGGAAGCCGTTAAACCCCGCATGATTGACATCAAGGTCAAATAATTCACCCATTCGCGCTTCAGCTTGATGCTGAACCAGGGCACAGCGACCTTCGCTCAGGTTGCTGTGCTTTATTAATTATTGGGCGGTGTGGATAGATCTTCAGTTGATCTCTTCTTCATGAATAACGGCATTAATAGATCAGCCAGACATGGGAGATGATGAGCTAGCTCCACCAGGATACGCCATGATTTGGGAATGACAAAGATCCTGCACGGGTGATCGATCAACCATGCCAGCTGCTCAGCCACATAAGTGATTGACATCAACCCGGGGATCCACGCTGCCTTATCATCTCCATCCGCATGGGCTTTCAATCTGGGGGAGATCTCGGATGGCGTGAATCCCGGGCAAAACGCGGAAACGTGCACGCCGCTCTTGAGCAGTTCCCGTCTCAATGCATCCGAAAAACCGACCACCCCGAACTTGGTGCCGGGGTAAACCCCGCCATTTGGTGTCGCCACCAACCCCGCAATGGAGGCAACATTGATGATATGTCCATACCCTTGAATGAGCATGCCGGGCAAAACAGCCCGGGCACCCTGCATCACCGCCAGCAGGTTGATTTGCACTCCCCGCTCGATCTCTTCCTGGGACATTTCATTGAACCGTTTATGAAAACTTACCCCGGCATTGTTGATCAACACATCCACGCGCCCCCAACGATCGATGGCTGCCTGGACCAGCTTTTCTATTTCAGCTGCTTTGGTAACATCTGTTTGCTGTTCCAGTACCTCCCCGCCCGATCTCCGGCATCCTTCCGCCACCTCAGCCAGACGATCCATCCTCCGGGCTGCCAGTACCAGGCGCTTCCCCTGTTTTGCCAGCACCCGCGCAGTCTCAGCCCCGATCCCGCTGGATGCACCTGTGATTATGACAACCGGTTTTTCCATTAGCTGCCTCAATTTGATTAATTTATTAAATTATTTTACATCAACATGGGATTGTAACATCTCAAAAAAGTGGGGTGTGGGGTTAGTGAAAGCAAGCAAAGCTTGCTTTCACTAACCCCCGAATTATTGAGATGCTACTGCGGTAAGGTTTAAGAAGATAGTTACGGACACTATCACCAGCCAGAGCAGCAGAATGGTGAGCGGATTATTTTCTGTTGCGCCGCCTCACCAATAGGATGGTCAGACCACCAAGAATAATGACGCCTGCCATCAGCACCAGGCAGCACAGCGCTCCCACCAGGATCAAGGTATTTCTGGGTATGGTGCTGAAGATGCTGTTTCCTGGCTGCTCTGAAATTGCATTGATATCGATCTCGTCCGTTGTATCCAGCAATCCAGCCAGCAAGGCATCGACCTGTAGAGCAGTTTCGGTGTCCGTGGTTTGGACCACCACATCCAGTCCATCTGCAGCCAACAAACCAGTCTGACCGGCTGGTATAAGTACCCCATCCGGGTTGGTAGCCGGAGTGTAGAGCAGCGGCTCACCCTCACGTGTGCTCACGTGCATGACACCCTGCGCATCGAATGTAACCGCCAGTTCGGATTTTACCTGGATGTAGACAGCGTCCCATCCGGGAGTTTCAACACCGGAAGCCCAGGACAGGAAATTCCCGAGCAGGCTGGCTTTTGTGGTTATCCCGCTGATGATCTCGTAGGGCAAAATATAATATCCAATAACCGCATCCACCAATTGCCCACCAGACCAGTAAATGAACCTGCCGCTATCTTTCAAAAAACCGGAAGTCCCTGGAGACTTTCCAAAGGTGATCGTGCTTGTGCACACGCTGCCATTTACCCCCATTCTTCCGATGGTCCCGTCAAAAAAACGGACCTTGACCCAGATCACCCCAGGTGCACCTGCCGGGAGACCGTTAACCATGCGATTGGTGACCATGTCGCAGGCGTTGATCTTCACCCGGTCACCCACGTGCAGCATCTGCCCCGTACTCAAGGTTGTGCCTGGAGTGGACCCTGCCGGTCCGATGCCGGCAAACCCCGGGTAATCATAAAGCACCCGGCGGCTTTGACTCAACGTGCGCGTGCCATCGCGTGTGCCGGGATCATCATAATAGCTTTCCAGGGGTCCGCTGTTTCTGGGATGAGTTCTCCCGCCCGCATCATACATCTGCGCCTGCTGATAGGTTATAGCTGTCACCACGCCGATGCTCTCCAGGCTGGCGCTGAAATCTGCTTCAGCCAGGATGCTCTCCCCGTCTCCATCTCCCAGGTATTCAACCGCGATTGGGATGGTGATGGGGGCATCCCTCTGGGGGAAAACCGGGATAAGCCTGATAAAGTCAAGAAAGAACGTGATCTTTGCCTGGCCGTTCCCGTCCGTCAGTACGATTATGGGTTGGGAAGGATCTGACAGGTGAGCCAGCCGGTAAGCACTGGTATCCCGGTATTCGCAGTTAAGACAGGCTGGTGCCAGGAATTCATCCGCCAGCCGGGTTTCATTGCCCTCGTATCCCAGCGCAGAAACTCGCATCGCAGCCCCCGGGACCGGTTGGAAGGCTCCATTTATCCGTTGTTCCAATTTAAGTGTGAACAGGAGGGGATTCATCCGGCTGTCCGTACTGATCAACACGCGGTAGTCTGACCCGGGTGTGGGGGAGGCTTCCGGGGTTTCCGTGACGGCTGTATTATCCCCGTCCGTTTCCGGTTGGCACACCCATTGGTAGATGTAATTTATACTGCCACCAGCCCCAGCCTGCTCGGCATGGGCAGTGATGGTCATTTCCTGTCCGGGGTTCCCGCCGAATGGAACCACCCAGCTGCCCTGTTTGGAAATTGACCCGTTTGGCTCGGTGGAAACATTGATGTGACTGTTTTTCGCCTCAATGGTCGTGACCCCCGCCATGACCCAGGTATTAACTCCTGTGACCATCGAGGAACATTGGGCGGAACCATCCAGGTTCCAGGACGCAGACACATCAAAAGTGAGTTCCTGTCCCGGGGTCAGGCTGCTGCCCGGATCTGTCCAGGTGTGCGTGGTCTGAAAGACCTGGTCTTTACAATCAAGGTTTCCAGGGTAGGTATATGAGGTCTGGATCGAGTTCCCGGACCTGCTGGTCGAAAAACCGTCCCCCTCTTTGGATAAATATTCTTTAGCCTCAGCAAATTGCCAGGTGCAGGATTCCTGACCCTGGGTATCGGTTGTTTTGCTTTCAGTGCGCCCCCATGCGAAGGCAATGGTCAATGGCATCAAAAGAAGAAGCAGGGTTATTGAGAGTCTTTTGGATCGCAAAATGAGTACCTCCTTTGGCGTGGGTGGCTGGTGTAAATTTAATTGTATATGAATTTGCTTTTGGTGGCAAATTCGGGTGTACGAAATGAGACTGCTTGAGAAAATATCCCTGCTCTCCGGTCAATTTAAGATTTTTATCTTTTTTTGAGAAAACTGGCTGCTATTCCACAGAATGAGAACGTGAAGGATTGCAAAATTGGCTGACAATAATCCTTATTCACCATTAATAAACAAATAAGTGATTGCCAATTAAAAACTAGGTCAAGGATTGAATAATCCTTGACCTAGTTATATATTAAAATTTACAATTAATTATTATGGTTGAACTATTATCGTCCCGGTCATGGAGGGATGGAACCCGCAATGGTAAGTGAAAGTTCCTGCAGTCGTAAATGTATGGCTGAATGTTCCATTATTGGCAAGAGTCGCGGATTCAAAACTGCCATCATCCGCTACCACGCTGTGGGAGGTGTTATCATGATTTTCCCAGGTGACCTTATCCCCCACCTTGATCGTGATTACGCTGTCCTCGAACGCAAAACCGCTGATCTCTACATTAAACACGCTCCCGGTCTCTGATGGTTGTGAAGGTACGCTGGATTCTACCGCCTGGGTCGGGTTAGTATCGGTTGCTTCCACCGTTGGATTCGTCGAACCATAACTATCGGAGGAATAAACTTCTTGGGTTGCTGGGGGTTGTTGGTTGGTCTGACTCTCGGATGTTGCGGTCGCCGGGGAACATGCAGCCAGCAGGCTCGCAATGATCAAGGTATAGAATATGGTTCGGATTTTCATGGTTTCTCCTATTATTATTAAGATAATTTTGATAATAATTGTATTTTATTAGAATCTCGTTTTAGGAAGTTAATTGTTCATTAGAATTTTAAAACCGGATTTCCTGTTAAATCGTGACACAAGGAACAAACTATCTTAAAATAGGATCTGTCTCATCCTTCCCAATTTTTTTACAGAGGTTAAATTGAAACCTTCCAGTGTCACCTCTTCAGGATCCCGCCCTACCGGTATGGTCGGATTGATGATCGTCCTTGCCGGTCAGGCAGTCTCCATTCTGGCTTCCAACATGACCGGTTTTGCACTGTCCATCTGGGTGTTTGAAAGGACCGGCAGTGCCACAGCTCTGGGAGCCATGACCTCCGCTTTCACCATCCCTTACCTGCTCCTGATCCCGCTGGCTGGTGTTTTCGTTGACCGCTACAATCGTAAGCTGATGATGATGATCAGTGACCTGGCAGCAGCACTGGGTACTTTGCTTATTTTCATTTTATATCTTTCAGGTTCCCTGCAGATTTGGCATTTCTACGTTATCAATGCCTTGATCGGGTTGGGCAGCGCCTTTCAATGGCCTGCATATTCAGCTGCCATTACCACCATGGTTCCCAAATCCCAATATGGACGGGCTAACGGTATGATGTCATTTGTGCAGGCTGGACCTGGTATTGTTGCCCCCCTGCTGGCAGGTTCGCTTTTGCCGGTTATCGGATTGAACGGTATTCTTTTGATCGATCTTGCCACGTTTCTACTGGCTATTGGCGCTCTCATGTTTATCTATGTCCCTCCACCTGCCAGGACTGTGGAAGGGCTTCAGGGGCAGGGTTCCTTCTGGAAGGAAGCGTCCTTTGGATTTAAATACATCTTTCAGCGCCCCAGTCTCCTGGGTATTGTGGTCATTTTACTGCTAGCAAATTTTTTCCTTGGGTTTCCCAACAGTGTTCAGATCCCCCTGGTTCTGCTCAGGTCAGATAACAGCAGCATTATTCTGGGTGCAGTTCAGACAGCAGGAGCTGTGGCATGGACGCTCGGTTCTCTGATCATGAGCGCCTGGGGTGGATTCAGGAACCGCATCCATGGTGTCCTGGTCGGCTGGTCTTTATACTGTCTTTTTGGTAATATCATATTTGGAATCGGTTTGAGTTTGAATACATGGGTTCCTGCCATTCTCCTGGCAGGGGTTTTCTCCAGTCTGGGCATTGCATCATCAACCGCTTTATTGCAGGCGAAAACCGCACCCGATGTGCAGGGACGTGTGTTCTCCGCTCGTCGTTTGCTGACCTGGGCTCCGGATATGGTCACGCCCATCCTGGGAGGGCTCATGGCGGATCGCATCATGGAACCTGCCATGCTGTCAGATGGTTGGCTGGTCGGTCTTTTCGGATGGATGACCGGCAGTGAACCCGGATCAGGAATGGCTGTCATGATGATCTTGTTTGGATTTTTGACCATCCTTTCTCTTTTGGCGGGATATCTGATTCCTGCAGTACGGGATATGGAAAAGGTCCTCCCGGATCATGACCAGCTCGAAAAAGTTGAGGAACCTCTGCCTGCTTGATGCAGGCTCTACCTATCGGATTGGGAGGGTTCAATGAATGAGATCCCGAAAGATCAAATGGATCGCCGTGCTTTCTTGAAATGGCTGGCTGCCACCGGGGGTGGGTTGGTGCTTGCTCAGTTTCTGGCAGGCTGTTCTCCAACAGCTACACAAACCCTTCCTCCCCTTTCTCCTTCGTCAACCAGCACGCTGATCCCTCCTGCCACCCCAACACCAGTCAATGGCCTTCTGGCAAGTCTGCAAGGCTTGGAATTGGATCCATTCCTTGATGAAGCATACAGGCTCTGGATGCTCAGGGATCCTGAGGCGATCACCCTTAACGGTCTTTCCGGGTTTTTCTCTGTCCGGAATGATCAGCTGACCGATCTTTCGGATGCATTCATCCGCCAAACCCAGGCTATGCAGGCAGGCGTATTGGAGTTGTTGGAGGCTTTTGACGAATCAACCTTCTCCCCCGGGCAGGATTTGAATGCCAGACTCTACAGGTGGTTCTTGCAGGATCAGCAGACAGGCTACAAGTTCATGTATTCAGATTACCTAGTATTTCCTTTCGTCAACAGCCTGCTCTGGACCATGAATTACCTCTTCACCGAGGTACAGCCCCTTGATGATGAACATGACCTGGCAGATACATTATCCCGCCTGGACCAGGTTTACAAAAAGATGGAACAGGTTGTCGAGGGATTGAACCGCCGCAAGGAGAACGGAGTGGTTCTTCCTGCCATTATCATGCCTGATGCCATCAATGATATCCAGCAGTATACCCGTACAGGTATTGCCCATCCATACTATTCAGCACTTTCCTCCAGGATCGGTTCCAGCCCGGATCTGACCAATGATCAGAAGGACTCCTGGCGTTCCCAGGTATCGGATGCCATCAAGGCTTCGGTCAGCGATGGTTTCCAGTTAGTCCTGGATTTTTTCCTCAAGACCTCTCCGATCGCTCCACAAGAGATCGGCCTTCTCCGTTTCCCACAGGGTGAGGAATATTACGAATTCTTACTTCACCATTACACCAGCACGGATCTCTCCGCAGATGAGATTCATCAGATCGGTCTTGATAACGTCGAGCGCATAAAGGATGAGATCCGAACAGAATTCTCAAAGTTGGGGTATCCGGCATCGGACAGTATTAATTCTCTTGTTAACAAACTGGGGAATGAC
>DATEUN010000049.1:0-2351 GCA_035283125.1 Anaerolineales bacterium | reverse complement strand
AGTAGATAAAGTTGATAAATATTATACTTATTCTATCATATTTGTCAATATATTTGTATGAATATCTCGTTAATTCTAGGTATTAGGAAATCATTAATCAAACCTTGTGTGTACGAATGTCTTCTCCCATACTTCGATTGCACCAGGAACAACAACGAAAATCGGGTGTACTCTGGTCGATTCCATCTCTTGGATTTTGAGGAACCTTATTTTATCGCGTTTTTCAAGCTTGGTAAGAAGATGCTTCATCTCAAACTTGACCTGTCCGCTTGTTACAGGGATTGTCTCCTGAATCCCAACATCTACAACTTTTTGCCCATCAAATTGAAATCTTCTGGCTATGGATTCTTTGTATACTTCCCATAAATATGCATCGATGGCATTCACTGGATCATCCACTGCCCGGAATCTGATCAATTGGGGATGGTTTCGATAACCCTTGGTCTGACCTTGCAAGACTTTCCTGGCTAATAGCGCTTCCCGCCATAATGCCACCAGGCCTTTACTATCTAGGTAGGATGGATGCAAGCTCCACAACCGCATTTCACTGCTCCTTCTAGTTTCCACTAAGTATTCTAGCTTACAAATCAACAATTAGATCTGTAATCGTTTAACGTTTATTTTAATAATATTCCGTTGACTGCAACAGGATCAATTTATAACTACTTTCCAAAAGATGAATTTTCCGCAAGAGGCATATGTGGATGGGGTTAATGGTAATCATAAAGAACAATTTTCTATTGATACTTTTTAGAAAACTTCCTCGTATATGAATTATGGTCGATTTCTTGTATACTATCTACATTACGTGAATTCATCTTAATTTCAGAAAGGAAGGTCTTATGAAAAGGAATACTGATAACCTGTTTTGGGGGATCGTACTGATCCTGTTGGCGTGCGCTGTCCTTGCACAGCAGATGGGATATATTGATTTCAACGCCTTATCCACAAATACCTGGACTTGGGTCTTTGCGGGGATAAGTGTTTTGTTCTTCATGCGGTACCTATTTAGCGGGTTGAAGAGCTGGGGTTACCTCTTTCCAG
The DNA here is from genome assembly GCA_035283125.1 of Anaerolineales bacterium. GTDB lineage: Bacteria > Chloroflexota > Anaerolineae > Anaerolineales > Villigracilaceae > UBA12087. The sequence goes on along the minus strand of DATEUN010000049.1, from coordinate 1,307 downwards.
CTTGTATCCTCGCAGCAATATCGATCATCATAACTTTGGCTGATCGCGGTATGGCAGATGCGTTCCTTGGTTCGTTGATCTTTATCGCCATCACCATTCCCTTCTTCGTGGCTTTCCTGACGAGCATTCGCGGCAATTGGTGGGCTCTGATCCCTGCTTTTTCCTGTCTTATGTTGGCAGCCATCATTTATTTCTCGGACTCCGCCGCTGGCGAATGGATTGGCGCATTATTCCTGTATGGTGTCGGTGTTCCTTTTCTGTTGGTTTATCTTTTCAACAGGAACCGCCGCTGGGCGCTCATACCCGGCCTTATCTTGGTGGGGATTGGTACACTGGCACTTGTGAGTGGAATGAATAATTATGCCAACATTGTTGTGACGTTGCTGATCGCAGCTGCTTTCCTCTTCGTGTATTTCACCCGTCCCAAAAATTGGTGGGCAATCATCCCGGCTGGTCTGATGGCTTCGATCGGATTGAGCTCCATCCTGTCCTTACCCCTGCTTGGCGAGTTTGCCAATACAACCTTCCCTGCCGGATTGATGTTCCTGGGTTGGGCAGCAACCTTCTATTACCTGTGGACTCAGCGATCGAAGGTCCCAACCGAGTGGGCAGGAGTACCGTCCATCATTTTCTTGATTGTGGCAGTCGTACAGCTTGCCCTGGGAGCGGTTAACGAGATCGGTATGATCGTGCTGTTATTCGCGGGAGGCATCCTGTTGATCTATTTTGGTTTGCGACCCAGGAAGACTGCTTGACAATAATGAAAAATTAAACCATTTGATCCTGGATTGATAAGAATGTGCAGGTTCCCTGTATGGAAACCTGCACATTGTCTGTCGTAGGATCTAACCCCTCGGGTATACTTAATAATATGGAAAACCTTCAACTGCAATGGTCTGTTAAAGATCTTCGCCTGGATGTGGACGCTGTTCTGCGCGGCCAGGGCGCGGATCCGGCAGTGATTCGAGACCGGAAACCCGTTCTTGCAGATATTGCTGCCAGGGCACTCGAAATGGGGAAGGAGCTTCTTTCTCCCCAGGTGTTCATGCGTGAGTTGAAGGTAAGTTCTTTTAAACATCAGAAATTGACCCTGGAAGATGGTCTTTCCCTTACAGGGAACTGGATCACCAGCCAGCTTGCGCCTACCGAAAGTGTTTTTGCAATCTTATGCACGATTGGAGACGGAATAGAAAAGGAAGCTCAAAAACAGTTGGATGCAGATATGCTGCTGGGTTTTGCCTTGGATGGGGTTGGATCAGCCGGTGTCGAAGCCCTCGCCCAGCTTGTCTGCCGGAATATTGAAGAAA
>DATEUN010000048.1:0-2860 GCA_035283125.1 Anaerolineales bacterium | reverse complement strand
GGTATCAAGGTTGTATCTTCTCCCCGGCATGCCGATGTTCTTGTTTACACCGGTTCGATGACACGTGCCATGCGTATCCCAGCATTACGCGCTTACCATGCTTCTCCTGATCCCAAGATCTGTGTTGCATATGGTGCTTGTGGATGTTCAGGGGGAATATTTCATGATTTATATTGTGTTTGGGGTGGAGCTGACAAGATCATCCCAATTGACGTATACATTCCGGGTTGCCCACCTACTCCAGGAGCCACTATCTTTGGTTTTGCCATGGCGCTTGGCCTTCTTGAACAGAAATTAAAAGCCTCGCATCACATTCAGGGAGAAACTGAACAGGCTTTGCTGCGGCATCCGGGATTCCCTGTCCGGTTACGCGTCGAAATCGAAAGGGAAGCTCGTTGCATGGCTGGTTACCTGCAGGGCAGGCAAATTACAGATACCTTTATTGACTTGATGAAAGGAGATCCACGGCACCTGCGAAAAAATGTTCAATCCTACCTGGATCAGCAGGATGATCCCCGTCTATCTGAGATCATTCTCCATTTGGAGAAACTGGTTCAGGATTACAAGGAGAAAGATTGAGCCATGACTGAACGGGCTGTTGTCTATCAGTTGACCCGCAAGTATGTCAATAATGAAAAGGATATTCCTGAAAAAGCACGACAGGTGATCTACTATTCATTGGCGATCGGTCATCACGTCGGAGTATTGGACTGTCTTCAGCGATTGATGGAGATACAGCTTGATGAATATCAAAACTGGATCGATCTCCTCCCAGAAGGGAGTGGACGGCATAAATTGGAAGGGCTGCTTAAATGGGGTGAAATAGAGGTTAATCGAAGTCATTCCTCGGAACTCCTTCCGCTATTGGCTGGTTCCCTCGATCGTTCCAATTCTTCCCAGAAAAAATGGACAAACCTCCTGATCCAACAGCTTAATTTAATGGAGAAAGAACCAGCTATCTATTTAATGCTTAGAAAGTGTTTATGAAGAAAAAATTGATATTGACGGTCGGAAATTTGATGATGGGCGATGATGCCGCAGGTCCACTATTGGCACAGACCATACACCAGGCACCTCTGGAGAGTTGGGATGTCCTGGATGGTGGTGCAGCTCCTGAAAATTGCCTGTTCATGATCCGTGAAATGGCACCTGATCAGGTATTGGTTGTTGATGCAGCCGACATGGACCTGCAGCCTGGAGACATCCGTTTAATCGACGCCAATAGTCTCGAAGATCCTTTCCTGATTACCACGCACACCCTGCCTTTGTCCTACCTTGTGCAATCATTATCCGAATTTGTACCCAGAGTTGACTTGCTGGGTATTCAACCACATGTTGTCGCATTTGGTTATCCTTTGTCCGTTGATGTGAAACAGGCAGTCGCACAGGTTTATGAAGCTTTAAAATCCGATGATCTTGACTGGCAATATCTTAAAGAAATGGAACCTTGTAGACCGTAATAATTGCGTAATGGGAAAAAACCTATGAAAAAGATTGGATCTCTTGAAGAACTTAAGAAATATCAGCATGAAGTGATCAAGGAGAAAAAACGTCAAGCCAACCTCGGTACCATAAAAATAAGTGTTGGTCTGGGCAGTTGCGGAATCGCTTCCGGGGCTCTTGAAACCTTGAAGATGATCAGGCAGCAACTTGAAGGTCTTGATAATGTCAATTGTTCCATCAATAAAACCGGTTGTATCGGTCTTTGTAAACATGAGCCGATAGTCAATGTGATCGTAAGCAATTCACCTATGGTCACATATGGGCAGGTAAACTCTGAAGTAGCCCGGCGTATTGTGCAGGAGCATATTCTGGGTGGCAAGGTCGTTGAGGAGCACGTCATTGAATCCATTCCGTTCCCTTCGATATGAGATACCAAACATCCATCTGAGGTGAGATTATGGAACAGGAAGAAACCAAACTGGATCTTGAAAGCCTGGTGATAAAAGCGATCGAAAAACATGGCGCAACCCACGAAGCTGTCATCCCGATTCTAAGTGATCTCAACCAGATACTTGGATATATTCCTATTGCATCTCTCCCGGAAATCCGCCGGCGTATTCAAATTCCGGAAAAAAAGGTGATCCTGGCTGACAGCCACCTCTATTCTGCCGCAAGTTTTTACCAATTGTTTTCGCTTAAAAAACTTGGCAGGCATATTGTCCGTTTTTGCGAAAGTGCTCCCTGCCATGTGGTGGGTGGCAGGGAGGTCATCCAAACTCTCCAGGATGAATTGGGGATCAAACCTGGAGAGACTACTGAAGATATGGAATGGACACTGCATATGACAAGCTGTCTTGGTGTCTGTGCAGTGGGTCCTGTATTCATGGTTGATGACGATATTTATGGAAATGTTACCCCGGAACAGGTACATGGGATTCTTGCACATTATCGTCATCCCATACCCGTGGGAGTCGAACCCGGCGATTAGAGGTGAGGAATGAAGGTAATTCGTTCAATGGTATTGGTCTCAGTGGATCAGGCCAGTCTGGAACATGGCGCAGAAAAAGTATTTCATGCATTCCTGGATGAGATAGAAGCTTTTGGTCTATCAGACCAGATCGCGGTAAGCACCATCCGCGATGTTGGGTTCCATGAAGACATTCCCCTTGTTATTGTCTATCCGGATGCTGCAGTTTATGGTCCAGTGACCCCCGATGATGTCCATTCGATCGTGGAAGAACATTTATATAAAGGCAATATCGTTCCACATTTGTTGGCTTTGATGCACGAGATGGTTCCTGAGATCGCCTGGATGCGCGGTCGTCGAGGAGCATTACCTGTTCAGAAACGCATTGTTCTAGAACGGGCAGGTATCGTTGACCCTGAAAGTTTTGATGATTATGTAGAATATGATGGA
>DATEUN010000047.1:0-2416 GCA_035283125.1 Anaerolineales bacterium | reverse complement strand
CAGAGGAATCACAATGGGCAAAGAAAAAACAATTCTTGGAAGTATCCACATTTCTCCCAAAGCTGTGGCAGCAATTGCCTACCAGGCAATCCTTCAATCATACGGAGTGGTAGGACTTGCTCCTAAAAACCTCGCAGAAGGTTTGGCTCATACAATTACTAAGGAACCTTCACGTGGTGTTACTGTTCATATTAACGATGATGAGATCGATATTGATATTCATATCATTGTTGAATATGGCACAAGGATCACTTCAGTGGCAAATAGTGTCGCAAATGCGGTTCGGTTCCAGGTTGAAAAATCTCTGGGGTTACCAGTACACGATATCAACGTCCACATCCAGGGTTTAAGGGTGAGTAATGGAGAATAAAAGTGGTTTTTTGCTGGAAGATCTAAAAATATGAACCCGAACACCATGGATAGATTGAAATACCTGAAATCCCGTCCAATTGACGGTCCGGCTTTTAAGAAACTCGTTGAAGCTGGTTTGACTTTGTTAAAAGCCAATCAGGAAACGGTAAATTCGCTTAATGTATTTCCAGTTCCTGATGGAGATACTGGCACCAACATGGTTTTAACCATGCAATCAGCTTACAAGGAAATTCAGGATTCAGGTCAGAAAGAAATCGGTCTATTAACTCAAGCGATCTCACAGGGTGCATTGATGGGGGCTCGTGGTAATTCAGGAGTAATCCTTTCCCAGATTTGGCGCGGTTTCTCACGTGCACTCCATGATATTGAAGTTCTTGATGGCAAGAATATGGTCAAAGCACTCGAAGAAGCCAGGGATACTGCCTACAAAGGGGTTGTACGTCCTGTTGAAGGCACAATCCTTACCGTAATGAAGGATGTTGCAGCTGCAGCAAAAGGAGCATTGGATGATACCCAGGATCCATTTGAGATTCTGGAGCGGATCGTCCCGGCTGCTGCTGCTTCAGTTGAATATACTCCTGAATTGTTACCAGTACTCAAGCAGGCAGGTGTTGTCGATTCAGGTGGAAAAGGTTTGTTCTATATCCTGGAAGGAATGCTGAGATATGTTAATAATGAGCCATTGGACTCAGCGTTGACTTCTATTCTCCCAATTTCAGCAATGAATTTTGAAAATACATCGGAAGCCATTGAACCAGGTCAGGATTATGAGGTTGTGGTTGATTTTATCCCTGATTCTGAATTGGATTTAAAAAAATTCTACAGTGGTTTGGAAGAGATGGGTACATCGATCCAGGTCGGTGAAGGTGATGGAATGTATAGAATGCACATCCATGTACCTACTGAAAACAAGTATTTACCAATCGACTATGTTCTGAATATCGGAACTGTGACAAAAGTCGCTATGGAAAACCTGGTAGCACAAATGGAGGATGTTGCATCCTCGCGCAGGAGTGAGAAGATTGAAGTTACACCCATAGAACCAGGGCAAATTGCAGTCGTGGCAGTCTCACCGGGAATAGGGATTTCTCGAGTTTTCGCAAGTTTGGGTGTGGCCGCCCTGGTTGAAGGCGGGCAAACAATGAATCCGAGCACACAGGAACTTCTCAATGCCTTTGAAAATTTGCCAACAGATCAGGTCATCATTCTTCCAAACAACAAGAATATCATCCTTGCGGCAGAAGCTGCAAAAGAAGTAACTGTAAAGAAGTTGTTCATAGTACCAAGTAAAACGATTCCTCAGGGGCTTTCAGCAATGATGCATCTTGATTTCGATGGGGAGGTTGAGAAAATTGCCGAGAAAATGACCAATGCTCTCGACGATATCATTTCAGGTGAAGTAACAGTTGCCACCAGGTCAGTTGAAATCGATGGTGTTTCTGTTGAGAAGGATCAGGTTATTTCATTACTCAATGGAAAGTTGGTTTGTTCTGCTCAATCGATTGAAGAAGCAGTAATGGTGATGCTGGCAAAAGCATCTGCAGAAGATTATGAACTGATCACCCTTTTTTACGGTCAGGATCTTTCGATCCAGGATGCTAACCGTATCGCAGATTTAGTCCGAAAAGAGTATTCAGCCCTGGAAGTTGAATTACAGGATGGCGGTCAGCCTCATTATCAATTCATTATTTCCGTGGAATAAGGGGTTATGCAGAGAACTTGCATCCTGACCGATAACAGTGTGCAATTTACACAAAGTGCATACATGGGGCAAGACCTGGTTAAAGTCTTGCCTTTTTCTCATAATGAATCAAAAAAAATAACAAATGATCAGAAATACCCGGCCAGCTTTTCTTTTCAAGAAATGGTGCTTCGAGATTTTCTCGAAGCTTTGATCCTTGAATTTGAAAGCATTTTGATCATAACATTATCAGGAACTCTCAGTGTTCTCCCTCTCTATTTACAAAATATTTTAGAGTTCCTTGGAAAACCAGGAAATATCAAGTTATTCAATTCACGGACAACATCAATAGGTCTTGGAGTC
>DATEUN010000046.1:0-4365 GCA_035283125.1 Anaerolineales bacterium | reverse complement strand
GAGCCTGTCGAAGGGTCCGCCGCAAGTCCCCAGAAGGGGATGCTATGCGTATCCCACCCTCACTGCTATTAACAATTCCTAAATTAGCCGTCGTAGGTACTCATGGTGGGTATTTAATCCGGACCTGGTCTACTTGCGGGATCTACCCTCTCCGCTCACGTTGGTAGTTACGGGGTGCAATAACCGCGACCGTCACCGCCAAAAGAAACGCCAGGGCACGATAGCCAATGTTCAGGTTACCCATTAAAGAAAATTTACTTCAAAACACCCCATCGCCTGGGCTTGTTATCTTTCCCGTTTCTGTCATAAACGCTGCATAAACTTCATATTGTAATCGGTCCACAGCGTGCTATATTAATTAATACAATTGGGGTTGGAATACATTATGCTGATTCAGCGAGTGCGGGATTAATTTCGCTTATGAGTGGGAGCGGCTGAATTTACCGATCATCCTGAATTGAAACTATTAATAACTTACTTTCTTTCCTTCATGGAAGACAGGATTTTCGAGGTGTTGTGATGAAATCTACGGACAAATTTTTGATCGGCATTGTTGCCGGAATTGTCATATTGATCGTTGTCGCTCTGATCGTCGCGCTGGGAAAACCCGAAGATACCTACCAGGACATCAACTCACCGGAGAGTGTGGTTCATGATTACCTGCTGGCTTTACAGAAAGTAGATTATCCCAAAGCCTACGGTTTTCTCTCAAGCACCATTAAAGGCTATCCGAAAACAGCTGGCAAGTTTGCTGCCGATATTGATAACTACCATTGGAATTTCCGCACCATTAAGGAAGGTACCTTCTCCATCGACTCGAAAGAAGTCAAAATTACCGGGAAAAGCGCTGCGGTGATCGTCGGCGCGTTGCTCAGGCAGGTCTGGCCAGAATAATCCTGCCAGGGCTTCGCGCCTATGCGGTTGGTCCATCTCGACGACCAGGTAGGAAAGCAGCGCCCGCGCTTTATCCGACTCGAATCCTTTAAGGAGTGGACCATTTTTCATCCCCCAAAATGAGCCGAAAAGAATGAGATCAAGATTGCTTATCGAACCACCTCTTCCGGATGGTTTCACCACGATTTCCTAACGCTCGGTAGATATATTTATTCTAAAGTGAAATAGCACATTTTAGGATGGATTGAATACCTTATGGTACCAAAAAACGAGTGCTACATGCCAGCCGGGAAGGGATGCAATCGCGAGATCATCAGTGGTCGGAACGGATAGTCAGGAGAATAAAGAGGTATATCATGTTCAAAAATAAGCTTGCTTTATACGGGGCGTTCCTGGTTGTGATGTTTCTGGTTGTATTTTTTGCAGTGCAGCTGGTCACTCAACCAAGTTTGCAACCGGAGTTTCCATCAGATCCGCTTGTCTCACCTGTCCCCTCCCAAACCAGACTTCCTGAACCACATGTGATTACTCCTGAGAACGCACATGCAGTGACCCTGCAAAATTTTCTGGGAAGAGGAATAATTAATGAATTCGCCTGGTCACATGATGGAAAGCAAATCGCAGGTGCAACGAGCTCAGGAATATACCTGGTCGACATGACCACCCTGGCAGAAAAACATATCAGCACTGCTATGTCCACAAACATTTCATTTTCACACGACGGATCGCTCCTGGCTTCCGCTGAGGGTTCTATTGTAAAGATCATCGATGTCTCCAGTGAAAAAGTGCTGTTCGAGCTGAAAGGGCATACCGATACGATCAACACCGTGGCATTTTCACCCGTGGAAAATATCATTGCGACCGGTTCAGGAGATAGGACGGTCAAGCTGTGGGATGCCAATCGCGGTGAAGAACTTCATACTTTGGCAGGACACGCTCAGTGGATCTATAAAGTGTTCTTTTCACCGGATGGGAAATGTTTGGTCTCGACAGCTTACCAGGAGCCCTCTAGGCTGTGGGATGTCGCCAGTGGACAGGAATTGCGGGAATTCAACGATCATTATGTTGACACATTCTCTCCAGACGGAACAACGCTGGCTTCTGGGTATTTGAGCATGATAGCGGCGACGATCAAACTGAGGGATGCTGCCAGCGGAGAAGAAATGAGTAAATTAGCAGGAGCACCGAATATTATTGAGGGTTCCTCTTTGTCCTTTGTTGATGTTATCCCGATGAATGTCGCCTATTCTCCCGATGGTACCATCCTGGCTTCCAAATCCCGGTATTCGAGCATCATATTATGGGATATCTCTGGAAGGAAAGAGCTTCGTACAATCCAAACCAATGAAGAAGACGCTTTTCAAATTCTCTTCTCTCCGGATGGGAAGCAGTTGGCTTTAGCATCGTTAAAAGATATAGACGTATGGAACACTGCTACCGGAGAACTCATCCATACGATTTCTTTAGGCAATATTTCGCACGGGTACGATACTTCAACCGATAGCCTGGCGTTTTCACCGAATGGAGATATCCTGGCAACAGGAGGCCAGGAAGGTACGCTGAAGCTGTATTCAGTGCTTGCCGGCGAGCTGCTGGGGGTGTTGAATCCTGAGTTTGGTTCTATTTATAACATTACCTTCAACCCGGATGGGACCATCCTGGCTGCGAGTGGTGGAAGATACGATTGCCAAACGGGTTTGAATGAATGTGGGATTGCGCTCTGGGACATGCAAACGCAAAAACCCATCTGGAGAAATGTTGATTTTCCCAGTGTGGTCAATCAGGTCGTTTTCAGTCCTGATGGATCAGAATTGGCAGCAGTTGACAAAGTGGGAAATATAGGGATGGGAGCTTCAACGGCCCGGGTGTGGTCTTCGAAAGACCTGTTATCTGGGTCTGTGGTTGCGCCGCTTTATGAGTCCAAGGTCTTCACCCCTGTTCTATACAATCAAGATGGAGTCCTTCTATCGTTGGCCACCACCCCAGAGACTGAAGAATTGACACCGGTTTACTTGGAAAAATTTCAACCGAGTTTGTGGGACATTAAAAATTCCAGGGAATTGGCCGCTCTAGATGGCTCCTTCTTCCCACTTTATCGCGGTGACATAATACCTTTAAGTGTTGATTACAGTCCGGAAGGATCTTACGTGCTGCTTGGTGCCGCTGTAGGAGATAAGGCGGGCTTGTTTCTGTGGAATGTGGCTTCGGGGAGGCAGGTGTTTTCATTAGAGAATACTGCCGGTGAGGAAATGCACTATATCCGCAGTGTTGCCTTTAGCCCGGATGGCCGCACGTTTGCTGCAGCAGGTTTTAATGGTGGAGTACGTATTTGGGCTGTGGAGACAGGTGAACTTTTGGCTGTTTTAGATGTTCAATATGCATCCGAGGTCGCGTTCAGTCCAGATGGAACCTTGATAGCGACAGGCAGTGATTTTGACACCGTGCGTCTGTGGGGTGTTCCTGTTGACCGGGAAGCAGAAAAATGAAAAGAATCTCAAAGGAACAAGAAATTTCGATTTTCCTGTATCCTGTGGTTCATTGTTCTTGTATCCTGCAGAATTGCTTCACCAACCGCGCCTACCTATGAAATGGTAAAAAAGGCCATGCAGATGCTTCAACCCTAAATTGCCGGGTAACTCTTAACCCAATCCAGGATCGTTCTGCCGACCTCGCTCGGGGTTTGCCTTAGCTGCGGATTAGAAGTTTCCTTGGTCCGCGTAAGCCGTCCTCAACACTGGACTTAATAAATCAGGTGGTAGGGCGGTCAAGCCGCCAGGTCCGACAACCGAGATCGCTCAGTTCGCGCTGGTCGATCTCACTTTAAAAGTGCATTAACCCATTTTACGTACACCTCTGCAAATGTTAAGACGTTGTGGGACACCGGCAGAGCAATTTTCACTTCCGTTACAGCTTGTTCCATCGCTTCCCCTGTGCCAACAATATTTCCTTCTTCGCCTCATTCTCGGATCCAATAGCGTCACCTACCGTCAGTGCGTAGTCCATCCTTCAATCTAAAGAGTATCTCGTAATCCCGATTGACCTTGATCCATAAGATGCGCTTTGTACCCGCATCGCAGCCAACTTCCTGGATCATCGTTCTCACCAGCATTTTGCGCTCTTCGCGTTGGGAGGAGATTATCATCCCGTTAGAAACTATCAAGAGTCGGGCAAGTAGCATTGGAGCAGTATTATCGCTCGCGCTGTCATCCCATTTTGACCCATTGGCAATTTGAGAGAAATACCAACTGTTAAAAAACGACTTTTTGTCTGCGCTTGGGGATTTATTTCATATTGCCGGGCTTCTCCGGCAGTATCAGCCACAGGCATATTTTTTTTTCTGTGGAATGATATCCCCCGCTCAGGATCCAACCGAGAGCAGGTGGCGTGATTGAGTGTTGAAAGTCGAACAGGTCTTATCATTTGTACGCATTCAGGTGTATGACATTGGCAACCTTTTATATGGTTACATTT
>DATEUN010000045.1:0-5098 GCA_035283125.1 Anaerolineales bacterium | reverse complement strand
CGGGCAATGCGTTACGGCATGCCTCCCAATGGTGGTTTTGGCATGGGTATTGACCGGTTGGTCATGATCTTGCTTGATAAGCACAATATCAGAGACGTTCTGCTGTTTCCACCATTGCGCAAGGACGAATCCGAATGATCGTGAAGGTTGGATAATAAGGAAATCCTTTCAGTTTTTTTAAGTTCACACAAAGAAATTTCACGAAGTTGTCCACTCACCCGGGTTTCCACAGGAACGCCTGGGAAGCACTGCATAGAAAGGTTTTTCATTAATGAATCATTACTGTGAAAATCAAATCAGTGTAAAATAATTCACAATGGACGAATTATTACTGATCAAGGATGCCAAGAGAGGAGATCTCGATTCCTTCAACACACTGGTCCTGGAATATCAGGAACTCGTGTTCAATACAGCATATAGAATCATGGGGGAGGAAGAATCAGCAGCAGATGCCACACAGGAAGCGTTCATCTCTGCTTTCACCCATATCAATTCATTCCGGGGAGGGTCGTTCAAGTCCTGGCTTCTCAGAACTGTCACAAATGCCTGTTATGACATATTGAGAACTAAAAAAAGGCGACCGACAACTCCTCTCGAACCATTATCCAATGAGGATGAAGAGATCGAATCACCTGCATGGATCGCAGATCCGGATTCATCACCATCAGAAGAATTTGAGAAATTGGAATTGGAACATGCCATCCAGCATTGCCTGGAAAACCTGCCGATGGATTATCGTACTGTGATCATCCTGGCAGATATCCAGGAAATGGATTACATGGAGGTCGCAACAGCCACCAAAAACCCTCTTGGTACGGTTAAGAGCAGGCTGGCTCGAGCAAGATTGAGAATGAGGGAATGTTTACAGGATTTTTGGGAACTTTTACCTTCTTCATTCCGTCTGGATAGCAGGATCTCCCAATGAAAATCAAATCATTCCGAAACATCATCAACCTCTCTTTGTACCTTGATGGAGAATTATCACCATCAAAAAAGGTGAAGGTGGAAGAAGAAATTTATAAGGATCAACAATCTCAAGAGATTTTGAACCTTATGCAGCAGGTTAAGTTTTTATTAAAGAGTACCCCTAAACGAAAAATCCCTAAAAATTTTTTATTAACTCCTGAGATGGTTGGCATGAAACCGCCTGTTCCCCATTCTGTTCCAATTTTCAGAATGGCATCAGTTGCAGCTGCATTGGTTTTTGTCTTTTCGTTTGCCATCACCAATGTTTATCCATCATTAATTGCTCCGAAATTATCCTCGAATACACTCATGGCTCAAGGGATGGGAGGAGGTGGTGGAGGATGTGGTTATGATGACCCTGCTGATTGTCCACCACAAGTGGAAGGAGCTCAAGCTTTTGGCGTTGGGGGAGGTGCACCTGAAACCGAAGTACCCATGGCAGCAGCGACCGCACCATCCATTGATAATTCTACTGAGTCCATTCCAGAAGAAACACCTGATGGCAGTAATTTGAGAATGACCGAACCAGTACCTGATGAAGGTATTCAACCAAAGATCGGTTCTGAGAATCTACCCAGACAACTTTTCGAATTGAATTCCATTCAATTAGTCTCAATTGGTGTTTCAGTTTTTCTTATCCTCATCGTGATTATTATCCGACAATACGGGACCTTTAAATGGCGGAAACGATTATAAATTTTTGCCCTCGCTGTGGAGCTGCCATATCTTCAATGGAGAAATTCGGAAAAACACGACCGGTATGTTCGCAATGTGGTTGGGTCCATTTTTCAGATCCCAAAGTGGCTGCAGCTGTTTTAATTAAAGAAGATGGAAAAGTCCTTTTAGTAAGGCGGGGTAACGATCCTGAGCGTGGAAAGTGGACACTTCCAGCCGGGTTCGTAGATGGTGGGGAAAACCCAATTCATTCTGCCGAGCGGGAATGTCTCGAGGAGACTGGTTTAAAAGTCAAAGTGACGGGTTTATTGGATGTGATCCCAGGGCTTGAACATGCCAGAGGTGCGGATATATTGATCGTATACGAGGCAACCATCCTCGAAGGGACTCTCCTTGCCCAGGATGATGCTGATAAAGCAGAATGGTTCCAATTCAACAATCTACCCCCTTTGGCATTTTCAGCGACACGACAGATATTAAAACCATTCCAGGATCATCAATAATTCCTCAGTCGCTTACCAAACATTTTTATACCGAAAATACTTCTCCAGCTGGAAAGCAGAGAAGTTCTCATTTAAATTGTAAGAAACCTGAAAAATGATCGTTAAAAAACACCAACGTGAAGAAAATTGATGTCCAGACATGCTACAATTAAAAACCTTTTTATTTATTAAAAATAACCAGGAGGTTGGTCATGTCAGAACAAGGAATTCGTCCATCGCCAATTTCAGGTTTGTGGTATGAGGGGAATCCACAATTATTGGCGCAAAAGGTCGATGGTTACCTTGATGATGCTAGATTACCAGACCTGGTAGGGAGAGTAGTGGCAGTTATGTCGCCTCATGCCGGCCATATTTATTCCGGCTCGGTCGCAGGATATGCCTTTGCTTCCGTACGTGGGATGTCTCCCGACCTGGTGGTCGTGATCGGTCCAATGCATCACCCTTATTCGGGTTCAATTCTTGTTTCAAACCATGATGCATATTCCACGCCTCTGGGAACTGTTCCAGTGGATCAAGAGATCATTCACCAACTGGATTTGACTCTCATGGAAGATTTCCATACCTCATTGACACCAATTAATAGAGACAAGGAACATTCGGTAGAGATAGTACTACCTTTTCTGCAAAGGGCACTTCATGGAAAATGGTCGCTTATTCCTCTCATGGTTCGGGAACAGACACAACAAGTTTCTGAAAACCTTGGAAAAGCGTTGGCTCGGATTCTAGAAGGAAGGAAGTATCTTCTTGTTGCATCGACAGATCTTTCACATTTTTTCGCTGAAAAACAAGCCTGCCAGCTGGATAAGGAGATGCTTCGACAGGTTGAATCTTTTTCCCCTGCAGGTATCTTTTCCGCAGATCTCATGCAGACCGGTTTCGCCTGCGGTCTCGGTGCACTGGCGGCAGTATTGACCGCGGCGAAGGAGCTTGGCGCGAATAAAGTTCAAATTCTGAAACATGCCACATCAGGAGAGATCACCGGTGACTATGACAGGGTGGTCGGATATGGAGCGGCGGTAGTATTAAATACCCCACAGTAAAATGGAAATGCAGGAATTTTCATGGCCATTTTTGCTGAAGTAGCAGTCAATATTCCTTCGATCCGTGGATTATTTCATTACACCATCCCGGAGAATTTAAAGGAATCATTAAAGCTGGGACATTATGTGACAGTGCCTTTTGGAAACCAGATTGTTCAGGGCGTTGTCATTGCATTTTCAGATTCATCTCCGATAAGTGAAACCAAGTTAATATCTGATCTCATTGATCCCGATCCGATCATTAATCCCTTCCAAATTGATCTAGCCAGTAAATTATGTTTCGAGACCCATAATTCATTGGCAGCTATCATTTCCTTATTTCTTCCAGCCGGCATTGCCAGCCAATCTGATATTCTTTATTCAATAAACCCTCTGCAGAATGTTCTGGATACTTCTGAATCACAAAGACGATTTATTACCCTATTAAAGAAAAGGGGTCAATTACGAGGAAGGCAGTTGGACCGTGCACTGCCGAACCGGGATTGGAGAAGATCAATTCAATCTTTAATACGAAAAGGGGTCATAAACACGCAATCTATCCTGCCACCTCCCAGGGTACGACCGAAATTCATCAGGGTTGCGCAACTGGCAGTAAAACCAGAAATAGCCTGGGCAGATATGAACAACCTGGGGAAAACCAGCAATACATTGACAAGAAGACAGAAAGCTCTTCAATTCCTGATCAAAGTTCCTGAAGCGGTAAATGTCTCCTGGGTTTATGCAGAAAGTGGGTGTAACCTGGGAGATCTGCAAGTTCTCGCTGAACATGATTTGATAGTTCTTTTTGAAACAGAAATTTGGCGCGATCCTGTTTCCCATATTTATCCAAACCTGGAAACCCCGCCAGAATTAACAGAAGACCAGATGGAGATTTGGAATAGAATACTTTCCGGATTCGAGAAAATCAAATCTGGAGGATCCACATCCCCATTCTTGCTTCATGGCGTAACAGGTTCAGGAAAAACTGAGATTTATTTAAAGGCAGTTGACCATGTGTTGCAGCAAGGAAAGAGTGCAATAGTCATGGTTCCCGAGATCTCACTAACGCCGCAAACTGTTCGACGATTCCTGGCACGTTTTCCAGGTCAGGTTGGTTTGGTTCATTCCCGCCTTTCAATTGGTGAACAATTTGACACCTGGAGACGTGCCAGGGCAGGGAAGATCAAGATCATTATAGGCCCGCGATCTGCTCTGTTCAGTCCATTACCTGATCTTGGTGTTATCGTTATGGATGAATTCCATGACCAATCCTATTACCAGCAGGAAACGCCATGTTATGATGCTGTCCTGGCTGCCATTACCTATACTGCATTGAGTCAATCCATTTGTATATTTGGTTCCGCCACTCCTCCGGTGGCAGCGATATATAACGCCTCCCCTCACCCGGAAGGAGATAATAAGCAACTGAACCATATTCAATATCAACTGTTGACTCTTACTGAGCGTTTAACACCAATGGAAAATGGGGGTTTGAAGAAAGGTACTTCCCTGCCACCTGTAGAAATTGTGGATATGAGGGAAGAGTTAAAAGCTGGCAATCGTGGTATTTTCAGCAGTTCACTTGATCTTGCTCTGCAAAAGACATTAAAAAATGGCGAACAGGCGATTCTTTTTCTTAACCGCAGAGGATCAGCAAGTTATGTTTTCTGCAGGGATTGCGGTAAATCTTTGAATTGCCCCCGCTGCTCAACTCCCTTGACCTACCATAACCGCACACCTGATTTCGAATTGTTATGCCATCATTGTGGTTACACAAGGAAATTACCAAAACAATGCCCTACCTGCAGCAGTACGAAGATTAAAAAATTCGGACTTGGGATCGAACAGGTTGAATCCGAAGTTCAGGAAAGATTCCCAACTGCCAGGACTCTGCGGTGGGATAGTGATTCTGCCCAAAACAAGGACGCACACGAG
>DATEUN010000044.1:0-6301 GCA_035283125.1 Anaerolineales bacterium | reverse complement strand
ATAATCAATTTTATTGAATTAACAGTTGTGATCACTTATGATGCCTGACATTTCTTCCAAAACCATTTTGGTGACTGGAGCAGGTGGTTTTATTGGTAGCCACCTGGTTGAAACTCTTTTTAATCTTGGGGTAAATATTCGTGCTTTTGTTCGTTACAATTCCCGTTCAGATATTGGATTGCTTTCCAGGCTTCCACAAAGCATTCTCACTAACATTGAAATCCAGGCAGGAGATCTCCAGGATCCTGATGCAGTTCGAAAAGCTGTCAAGGGTTGTGATCTGGTTTTTCACCTCGGGGCTTTAATTTCCATTCCTTATTCATATAGACATCCAGTCGAAGTCGCTCAAGTTAACTTCAACGGGACACTGAATATCCTGCAGGCATGTTTGGATTTAAATGTCGGTCGCCTTGTTCATACATCGACCAGTGAAGTTTACGGTACAGCTAGAACTGTTCCTATGAATGAAATGCATCCTCTTCAAGGTCAATCCCCCTACTCGGCGAGCAAGATCGGTGCAGATAAATTGGCAGAGGCATATTTCTGTTCCTACGATTTGCCAGTTGTGACGGTTCGTCCATTTAACACCTATGGTCCTCGTCAATCTTATAGGGCGGTCATCCCAACGATCATCTCGCAGGCTTTATTTCAGAACCAGGTCAATCTTGGTAATCTCGATGCCGTTCGGGATTTTACATTTATCACCGATACAGTCAATGGATTTATTTGTGCAGCACAGTCGAAAGAAGCACTGGGGAATACATATAACCTGGGAACCGGGGACGAGATCCGCATTGGGGATTTGGCTGATAAGATCATTAAATTGGTCAACAGGGCTGTAACGATCCATGTTGATCATGATCGTCTTCGTCCAGATAAGTCAGAGGTCGGAAGGCTGCTGTCAGATAATTCTTTGGCACAGCAGCAATTGAAATGGACTCCTCAGGTGTCGCTGGATGATGGATTGTCCCGTACCATAACTTGGTTTCGTGAAAATATCAACGAGAATCAAGTTGGCAAATTTGAGGTTTAGGAGGGAAGGATGAAAGCGGTAATTTTGGCTGGGGGAAAAGGTACCCGCTTGGCACCTTATACTCTTGTATTCCCAAAACCACTCATGCCAATAGCAGACATGCCTATTCTCGAGATTCTCTTACGGCAAATGAAAAGAGCTGGAATTGACGAAGTGGTCCTAACTGTTGGTTATCTCTCCGATCTTCTTAAAAGTTATTTTGGAAATGGCAGCAGATTTGGGATAAAGTTGAATTACAGTTATGAACAAACCCCTTTGGGAACAGCAGGACCACTTTCATTAATTAATGGTTTGGATGAACCTTTTTTTGTAGCTAATGGTGATATTCTTACCACCTTGGATTTCTCCCAAATGTTTGCATGGCATAAAGAAAAAGGGGCTGCCGCTACAATAGCGACCCATCAGCGTAATGTGAGAATTGATTTTGGTGTAATTCAAAAAGATGGCGATCATCACATAACTGGTTATTCTGAAAAACCATCGTTGGACTACCTTGTCAGTATGGGAATCTATATATTCGAACCAAAAGTACTTTCTTACATTCCCCATGCACAATATATGGATTTTCCAGACCTGGTCCTCAAATTAATTGATACCGGAAATAGTGTGATCAGTTACCCATTTTCAGGATATTGGCAGGACCTGGGAAGACTGGATGACTATAACCAGGCTACCTCCGACTTCACCACCATGCGCTCACAATTCCTTCCTGAGGAGAGCTGAATTGAGCTGGAAAGTTCCACTTGCTGATGTCAATTTTGATACTCAGGAGGAGGATGCTGTCAGGGGAGTGATTCAGAGCGGATGGCTCAGTATGGGTCCTGTAACAAAGGAATTTGAAAGAGTGTTCGCAGAATTTGTGAAAGTCAGGCATGCATTGGCTGTCACCAATGCAACTGCTGCCTTGCATATCGCTCTCTTGGCTGCTGGGATTGGTCCAGGTGATGAGGTTATCGTTCCCTCCCTGACATTTGTTGCCACTGTCAATGCCATCCGATATACGGGAGCTGTCCCAGTTTTTGCTGATATTGAAAGCCTTGATTGGTTGACCATTTCTCCTGATTCAATAAGATCAAGGATAACAGAACGTACTCGCGCGATTATGGTAATGCATTATGCCGGATTTCCTTGCGACATGTCTGCTATCCAGGAGATCGCAAACAACAACGATCTGGTTTTAATTGAAGATGCAGCCCATGCGATTGGTTCAAATCTGAATGGCCGCGATCTTGGAACCTTCGGATCTCTTGGTTGCTTCAGCTTCTTTGCGAATAAGAATATGACGACCGCCGAAGGGGGAATGGTGGTCACAGATAATGAAATTCTTGCTGAAAAATGTTCCTTGTTGAGATCCCATGGAATGACCAGTCTGAGTTGGGATCGGCATCAGGGGCATGCGTCATCTTATGATGTCGTTGATATTGGTTACAACTACCGGATTGATGAAATACGTTCTGCCTTGGGGCTTGTTCAGCTCAAGAAATTACCCGCCGGTAACATACAACGAAGAGAATTAACGGCTCTTTATCGGGAAATGCTGACTGATAGAACACCTTCAATCCGCATCCCATTTTCTGATGATCGTGGATTCTCTTGCTGCCATATCTTTCCTATCTTGCTTCCGCCTGGTTGTGATCGACATAAATTCATGAATTCTCTTCGCGAAAAGGGGATCCAATCAAGTAACCATTATCCCCCCGTGCATCTCTTCTCAATTTACCAGGACAAATGGCGGCTGCAGGATCATCCACTGCCCCTTACAGAAGAAGCCTCGCAGCGACAGGTTACCTTGCCATTATTCTCAACCATGCATGTAGAACAAGTCTCTTTGGTGGTTGAAGCGGTTGCGTTGGCTTTACAGGAATAGGTTTCCAGAGGTGATGAAGAATTCTATTTTTATTCAGATTCACGAATATGTGAATAAAAATACTTAAATACAACTGTGATATATTAACTTCAGGAGATAACCTGCATGGAATTAAATCGTTACTTGACAATAATTAAAAGATGGGTATGGTTGCTGGTTCTTGGGCTTGTTCTTGGTGGTGCAGGTGGATATTTTTATAGTGCATCTCAAACGCCTGTTTATCGATCAAGTACTCGCTTTGTAGTCATGCGCACCGCTCAATCTTCAGGAACTGATTATTACAGCTACATTGACAGCCAGCAGTTGATCTCCACATACATCCAATTGCTTTCCACCTCCTCCCTTGCAGAAGCTGCATCGGAACAATTGGGTTATCAAGTTGGGTCGGACCAGGCGAGTGCCACACGCATTTCCGACACTCAATTCATTCAACTGACAGTGACAGATACTAATCCTCTCCATGCTGCCGAGATTGCCAACGTATTGGTTTCTGTTTTGATAGCTCAAAACGAGGACCTTCAAGCTGTTCGTTACGTGATTGCAGAACAGAACCTGCAAACGCAGGCTGAGCAGGTTCAACAGCAGATTACCGATCTTCAATCCCAGCTCACCAATATTTCCAGTGCAACGGTACAGGATCAACTTAATCAGGTGACAACTCGCATTACGGAGATCCAGGATAAGATGACTGAATTACAAACCAGTATCGCCAGTTTGTCAATTCCAAATCCAACTCCCGAACAACAAGCAAAGTTATCTGAAGATCAGGCTCTTTTGGCACAACTTCAACCTGTATTAACTCTTTATCAGGAAGTCTATTCAACCCTTGTTGTTACAGGTCAACCTGTTTCCAATAGCGAGATGTCGAATACTCAACTCACCCAATTGCAGGCAACCCTTAGCCTCTATCAACAAATGTACGTCGGCCTTCTTTCAAGTTTGGAAAACGTCCGGTTGGCACGTGCCCAGAATACACCCAATGTAGTCCAGGTTGAACCTGCAACTGTGCCGTCTGCGCCTTTCCAGCCAAAACCGATGCAGCAGGGACTTCTTGCTGCTGCTGTGGGTCTATTATTGGCAGGTGGCATTGTTTTCCTTATCGAATATCTGGATGTGACCATCAAGACCCCGGAAGATGTGGAACGTGAAATAAATCTCCCGGTTCTTGGTCTGATTGCTGAGATAAAATACAAACCGTCAGAGAAAAGAATGGGGAAAGCTGACAGCCTTCACACCGCAATTCAACCTCGCTCCCCCATATCTGAAGCATTTCGTACGTTAAGAACAAACCTTGAATATACAGGAGTCGATAAGCCGTTAAAAATTATTTTAGTCACCAGTTCGGGACCTGGGGAAGGTAAGACGACCATTGCTTCAAATCTGGCTTTTGTTCTCTCCCAAAGCGACAAAAAAGTTATCCTCCTCGATGCCGATCTTCGTAAACCCAGCATGCATCGTAAATTCAATATAACCAACCGCATTGGGTTAAGTCATGTCCTTCGAGGAAAAATGAGTGTTCCAGATGCATTGCATCATTGGAGCTTTGATGGGTCACGGAAAATGGGGATCTTGACCAGTGGAAGCCTTCCACCAAATCCCGCAGAATTGTTGGGTAGTGAGAGGATGGGTCAAATTCTGAGAGAATTAGCTGCTTTGGCAGATTATGTGGTTATTGATACTCCTCCTATGATTGTTTCAGATGCCCAGGTTCTTTCGCCTTGGGTTAGTGGCATCCTCTTTGTGATCAAACCGGGTTTTACTCATACTGATGTTGCCCGAACAACCATCGAGCAATTAACTCGTGTAAATGCTCGGGTTTTAGGTGTAGTGATGAACAGCATTCCCAGAAATCGATCCTACTATTATGGCGGTTACAGTCATTATGCACCCTATTATTACACTGGCAAGAATCAGTATTCAGCATATGGATCAGATGAGACTCCTCCTCCAAAAACCGAATCAAATTAATGCTAAGAATTTCCATGCTTGTTGAATTGAGGTGGTTGGAATCAAAAGGTAGTGTCATTGAAGTAACATTATGGCAAATTCGTCTGTAAATATTGATAATTATGTTTTTGCTTGTCCTCATCTTGGTCAGGATGAGGATCCTTGTACATATTCTTCCTATGCATCATCTCGTAATTTCTGTTATCATTCCAAGCCTCGAACAATCCCTCTGCTTGACCATCAATCAAATTTTTGTTTGAGTGAAAACTATCCTAAATGCCCCGTTTACCAATTGGATGAAAATGCTGTATTTCCTGATGAATTCAGGTTTCGCAGATTCGAATTCCCAAAAATAATTCCTTGGAAATGGCTCATTCCGCTATTTGCCATAATAATAACTTTAATAATCATCTTCTCATTTCCAGGTCTACGAAATCTTAAATTTTTAACTCCTGAACAGGATAATACAACAATATTTGCGGGCAATCAAATATTGAACACAACCACTCCAAACCCTTTGTTGGGAACAACTCCCTCAATGGTAGAAAAGCCAACAATCACGCAGGCTCCTTCTGCGTCACCTGTATTGGAAACTGGAACTCCATCCAATGATCCTCATGGGTTGGATGAGCCAATCGGTGTCACCCATCGTTTTGTTATCCATCGCATACAAGAAGGGGAAAGTCTTGGGAATCTGGCGGCTCAATACGATACTTCTTTGCAGGCCATTCAGGATGTTAATTATTTTCTTCCTGATCCTGTCTGGATCGATTGGCTTGTTATCATTCCAGTGGAAACAACAGATGTTATCGGGTTGCCAAAATTTGAAGCACAAATTGTTGTCACTGGGGGTGTGACCATTGAAGAGTTCGCTGCTGACCAAGATCTGGATCCTTCCACACTAAAATTTTATAATGGATTACCGGATGCCTATTTGCTCTCCAGTGGGGAGTGGTTGCTGATCCCTCATATCAGTCAATAACGATTCATCATGCCATCAATCCTATTTGTCTGTACAGCTAACCGTTTTCGCTCCCCTTTGGCAGAATCCTTCTTCAAGGCAGAATTAAAAAATATTAATTTGCCTGGTTGGAAGATTTCAAGCGCTGGTACTTGGACCAGACCCGGGCTCCCGGCTCTTGAATCGGCAGTAAGGATCGCAGATGGTTATGGTATCGACATTACTTCTTTCTTGTCAACTCCCGTGAATTCTCAAATTTTAGGTGACAGTGATTTGATTCTAGTCATGGAATCAAGCCATAAGGAAGCTCTGAATATTGAATTTCCAGCCACTAAGGATAGAGTTTTCCTTCTAGCAGAAGCTGTTGGTCAGGAACCCTTTGATATATCAGATCCAACCATTAAAAATGAATCTCCCGAAAGTATTGGTCTTGAACTATACTCTTTGATCAGGGATGGAATTCAAAAAATAATCAAGCTTGCATTATCATTGG